>JAOZOC010000134.1 GCA_029933495.1 Bacteroidales bacterium | reverse complement strand
AATTCTCAATGGTAAAAAGCCTGGTGTTCACCGGGCTTTTTGCTTTTTATCAATTATGGATAAAAGCTATTCCTCATCCGGGAAATTCTCAGGCCGGCTAAAATCAGGATTAATAATAAAGCTTGTATCTGAAAGAGTCAGAAGGAAAGCCTTTAAGTTTGCCTTTTCAGTCGGTGTTAGCATATTTCCTCCTGTAGCAATATGGTGCATCAGCGGGTCAATATAAGGTGACCAGATTAAGGCCGAGCTGTAAAAGTCAATAACCTCATCCAAAGAATTAAACCTGCCGTCGTGCATATACGGAGCAGTAAATTCTATATTTCTTAATGTTGTTGCTTTATATGCTCCATGGTCTGTCGGATTCCCGGTAACGGAATAACGGTCCGCCGGGTCGTTAAAAATACTGTCTTTCCCATTATTGTAAAAGCCATTAGTCGTAAATAATGGGTTCCCTGAGCCACCATGACAATGAAAGCAATCGGCTCCCTCTTCAGTTGTAAAAAGCACAAATCCGCTTAGTTCAGAAGATGACAACTGGACTTCACCCCGCAGATATTTGTCAAATTTTGAATCCGCGGATATAAGTGTACGGATAAACTGTGCAATAGCTTTTGCAATGCGATCAACTGTAACATCTTCGGTACCAAATGCTTTTCGGAACAATTCAGGATATCCCGGAATATTTCTTATTGCAGTTTCAACCTTTTCATAAGTGCTGTTAAACTCATCAGGTGCAGTAATAACACCCAAAACGTCCTCCTCAATTGAAGGAATACTCCCGTCCCATCCATATTGTCCCGGATTCCATATAAGATTAATAAGCGGGAGCATTGCATGATGTGTTGGTGTTCCGTCAAGGCCGTGAGGAGCCGGGCGAGGTTGTCCGATAATAAATGAGTTCTCCTGCAGGTGACAGGATGAGCAGCTCATAAATTTGTCTTCATCTGCTCTGCCGGCCAGGCGACCGTCGTAAAAAAGATAACGACCAAGTTCAATTCCTTCCACGGTCATTGGATTGTCCTTAGGGATATTCAGGTCTGTAGGAAAACCGTAAGGAACAGCTATTTCATAAGGTGTCGGTTTGTAAACAGGAATAAGTTCAGGTTCATCATTCCTGTTACAGGCTACGAAAAATATCACCAAAAAAAATAATATGAATTGAATTTTGATATTCATCTATTTTCGCATAAAGTCTGCATTCCACAGACTGGTTCCAATGGTATCCTTTTTTGTATATTGCAATGATATTATCGAGTCGTTAATGCTGCCACTACCCTGAATTGCTATAGAAATTGTATCATTACCCACTATCTGAAAAGGAATTATAATCACTGAATCATAAATATCACCATAAACCGCATTTGCAGTGCTTCCGGCAAAAGACAAGAAACTAATTCTATTATTGAAAGTTGTATCAGCTTTAACAATCGCTGTAAACTCAGTTGCTCCAACAGAAGGAAAAACCTCCGTCTCCGTAACATTATATTGTCCGGCATAACTCCAGGCCTGATTGTACACGAAAATCCATCTGGTTGCCGGCGAAGCTTCATTTCCCTGCTTGTCGATAACACTATAAACGATTGTATACTCACCCACCATATTCACATCCAAATCACTCTTAATGTACATATTATTAGTAATGTTACCATCTGCCTCGTCAGTTGCAGTTGCTCCCGGATCAGTATAGGGTGTATTTAAAATATGAGCAAGGCTATCAGGGGGGTTCATATTTATTATTGGTGGTGTATCATCCCGTTTTATGCATGAAACAAAACCAACTAATACAATTACTAATATTCCTAAAATGTATTTCTTCATCAATCTATCTCTTTTATGCAAAGATATATTATTATTCTAATCCATAACCTTAACTGAAAAAACATTATGCCCGTTTTCCTTCGCAATCTGCATTGCTTCCTGATTCTGCATAATATAACCACCATAAACATCAAGGTCGAAAATATGCGGATCTTTAAACCAGTTTTCCACATTCATCTTTATCTCAATATTCTTTCTTTGGTCAGCCGAGATTGAAAATCCCGATTTTGGCAGACTTACCCTGAAAAAGTTGGGAACGAACCCTATTATTGAATCGGGGTATGAGTAATAAATCTGTCCTCTGCCAAGATGAAAATCGAAAGGTGTTGTCTGCCAGGTCTGTCCCTCTTCAAGCCATTTGCCGTTAAGTTTCATATAATGATATCCTCCCCCGAGGTATTCGGGCCAGAACATATCTCTTTCGGGAGGATTAACAAACATAAACGATCTGTTTTTCTCTTCAGTAATACCGAAGATAAATGAAATGGAATCGTAAGTGCCTGGATTGATGTCATCATAAACTTCCCAACTCCAGGTATTATCAAGGTCAGTATCAACATAATAGATATCCTGCCAGTCTTTTATCATCTTTTCAGTTCCGTCGTTCTTATAGAGCGTTATATCAGAAATAAAATACTGGATTTCGTTAACCATATACTCATTACCAGCAGCATTGATATACATCAGACTGTCATAAATTATCGGCTGTCCATCAATCAGATGTTTAAAATGAAAAGTTATCTTGCCAGGTCCGGGTTCAGGGGGTTTATTCTTATTTTTATCACATCCCGACAGAGATGCCGATAATAAAAAGATAATTACTCCTGCGGCTATTAATAAATTTGAATTTTTTATCATTACGTGGCAATTTTCACCAAAGTAAACCAAATTAATAGGGAATTGTCCCGGATACTATAACATACTTTCCGGGTTCATTATTGCTTGAACCCGATTTGTAGATTTTGCCGTCAAGTAATACTTCAACTGTTACTGAAGATGCTGAATCAGCATATATGGCAGAGACATAAACTATTTCACCCTTTTCGACATTGAAAGAATAGCTCCATATATCCTCGCCGCTATCAAAATATACTGTGTCGGTACTCATTATCCCTTCATCATTAATATAGGAAACAGAAGTTGCTGAGTAAGCCTTGCTAACCCTGTATGTTACATCAACTTCTGTGTCATCCTTATTGCAGGATGATATTGCAATAGCAATCAATAATAAAAATATGATTTTCTTCATCACTTATAATTTTAATATCACTTTAAAATCAACATCATATTTAAATCTTAAAATACAAATTAATCCAAAAACTTCTTCCCGGCTCATAGAGTTCGTATTTTTCTCCGATTATATTTCTGTTAAGATGTTCGAAATATGTATTATTAAAAATATTATTCACACCGCCTGTAACAGAAAAGTGCTTGCTGAAATAGTAATTAAAATAAAATTTTGCCGTGACGAATCCGGGTGAGGCCATTTCATATTGTGATTGTGAAATATGATTCTGGGCAGCAACCATTCTGATCTCGACAGCAGGAACAAACTTACTATCAAAGAGCTGGTACTTCAATTTTGCCGTTGCCTCAAACGGTGGAATCTCGGCCAGTGCATCATTTACAATCTCTTCATCTCCGGTAACCTGTCCCTGGTCGTTGATAATATATCTGCTTGAATTGTCGATAGTGCCATACGTAAGAGCCGCAATAAAACTGACACCCAATCTGTACCTGGCCGGAGAGGCATAAACAAACTCAAAGCCTCTCATCCTGGCATTTCCTGCATTGTAAAACTGCTTCACACCCAAAACACCTTTTGTCAAAGGTTTCTGAACCGAAGGAGGAAGCCTTTTCCCTGTAATGTAATTGTTTAAAAGAGAATAAAAACCATTTACCTGCATCAATCCAAACCTCTCATCAGTGAACTTAAATGTGAGATCAATCTGGTTATTGGTTTCGGGTTTAAGTTTAGGATTGCCGAGATAATCGAATTTGTCATAGCCAACAGGCAACAGTATAATGAAACGCTCAACCATATCAGGACTTCTGGTTCCACTTCCTACTGACAGTGATATAGCAAACTTTTCATTCAGATGTTTGGTAGCACCGGCATTAAAACTGAAATTAGTGAACCCGAAGGAGATTGAATCTGTTGAATATCTGTAAATCTCTCCCTGCATTGGTGTGAAAATAACAATTTCATCCGAAGTACCATAATTAACATCAACTCGTGCAGCAGCCACAACGTCCCAGGAAGCAAATGTTGCCGAATATTGTGCAAAAATACCTGTATTTCTTATTAATGCGTTATTCCAGAGCTTTTCCTTTTTCACTGGCAGGCCGGGTTGCAGTATCATACTTTTGATACGCTCTCCGTCTTTTGTGATATTCTCATAATCAACACCTGCATATAAAATAGCACTATTCAGGTTAATTCCTGTCTCCACTCTTAACCCTTTGTTATTAGCAGAAATATCAGAATCGGCAACAACTGTGTCGGAAACAGGTCTTTCCTTATTATCCATCTGATGCTTTACATCCGAATCATATACCTTAAATGTAATAAAATCCAATAACGCGTTATCAAATGTTCCTTTATAATCCAACGACATAAGCCTGGTATCATCCTTTCGCTCATCCATAGGTAGTGCCGGAAAATCAACATTCCTACCCTTTGATTCATCATATTTAAACGAAATCGTGTGATTCTTATGTACCTTCATCCCAATATATCCGCCGTAATTGTATTTTGTGTAAGAAGCATTGATTTCATTCCCACTTCCGTCCTTATAATTGCCATAATCCTTATAATTTCCCGAAAGCCCGAAAAAGAAAACCCTGTTGCCACCCGAGACAGAAAGCTTCTCTTTTATTCCATTCCAGTTTCCCTGAAAGCCCATCAGAGCATCCAGATTAATTGTGAAGTTATCATAGATTTTTTGGGAAAGTGTAATCAGATTTAACGTTCCTCCAAAATTAGGCCCATATCGCAGTGCATAGGGCCCTTTATAAATATCAATTCTTTTAATATCCTCTATGTCGAGATGGGAAACAGCAGGGTCCATACGATTCGGACAACCACCTTCAATCTTTTGGCCGTTATCTGTTATTACATTTAGCTGGCTAAATTTAAACCCTCTGACTACCGGATCAATTCCAGAGCCTCCCTTTCTGATTCCTGAAATATTTCCCGAACTTCTCAGAAAATCGCCTATACCACCTGCACTGCTCGTTTTTATCTGGCTTTGCACCATAGTGGTCTGAATATATGGAAGCTTGCTAATTAAATTCTCTCTTTCGCTGTATTGGGTAACAATAAACTCATTAAGACTTTTAATTTCCTGAGAAAAAAGTATCGTCAGATTCAGACTTTGACCATCTTTAAGTTCAACATTTTTCTCCTTACTTCTATAACTGAGATGTCTTATTACAACTTTATAGTACCCTGATGCTATATTTTTGATCTCAAAAAAGCCATTTGCATCCGAAATTGTGGCTTTCCCAACCTTGGGAATTAATATTTCAGCATTTTCAATCGGTTGCATTGTAAGGCTGTCAATAATTGTACCTCTAATATTCCCAATACCTTGCGAAAAGCCTGAATTCACGGTAACCAGCAAAATAAATGACAAAATAAATTGTTTCATATAGCTATATTATTATGAACAATAGCTTGAAACAAAAGTAAGAAAGAATACTATGTAATGGATTAAATAAAGTTTTTTATTTTTTTTTATCGCATTTTATAATATTTCATACTTTTGCAGCCTGAAACAAAAAATGAAACCTTTTCTTATTCTAAGTGTAAAAGAGGGGACATTATTAATTTTGCAAAAGTTATCATTATGAGAAATATTACCAAAATAGTTTTAATCATCGCAGTTTTTCTTCTGGTTCCATTAACAACCGTTTTTGCCGATTTACCCCCTGATCCGGGAGGAGGACCTGGAAGTGGTGATTTACCTGTTGGTGGTGGTGCTCCTATTGGTGGAGGATTAATAATCTTAATGGTTCTTAGTGCTGGTTATGGTGCGAAAAAGATATATGATGCCAGAAATAAAATTCTGGATTAATCGATACTAAATATTCTTAACAAAAAGCCCTGTCTTATTCAAGACGGGGCTTTGTTGTTGTTTACTACTTTCAATTTCACCATAAAACTATAACTCTTTGGATTATACATAATAATCTGGCAAAATAGCTTTTCCATCACTCCACTGGTAGGCTTGTTCTGTGGTGCATTCAGCTTTGGAAATGGGATTGGATAGTGCAAATATTACGGACTGTTCATTGATTATTGGCATTATTTCTTCTATATTTTCAATAACGACTTTATAGAATAAATCTACGTTGCGATCCTGTAAAAAGGTTAAATTTGAATATCGCTCAATGTCAGTAGGCATACGCCTTAAGGCATTCATAACACGTTTTACCTGCATGTCTTGACTCACAATAGGGTAGGGCAGCAATCCTCTCAATCCTAGTTCTTCTCTTTCTTTTTTAGTAAATGCAATTGACCTATTAACAGCACCATCATTGAGTACCTCAAAATTTCTTTTTTTCATAGCCATTTTTTAGATGAAGCAATCTCGTGAACGATCCTACATGTTTTCATTAATTGTTAGAATTCTGTTTTAGCCCATTATCATTAAAATAATATTGAGCACGAAGGCATTGCTCACCTGAATGATAAAAGCACCCATAATAGGGATTACCGCAAAAGCTATTGCTGATGGGCCATGTTCTTTGGTTACAGCAGCCATATTGGCCATTGCCGTTGGAGTGGCACCCATTGCCGAACCGATATAACCGGCCGAAATTACCGCTGAAGCATAACTTTTGCCCAGTACCCTGAAAATTACAAAAACAGTAAACAGCAATATTGCGATGGTTTGGAGAAGAATACTTGCTATGATAAATAAGGATTCCTCGCCAATTTCCCAAAATTTGAGGGACATCATTGCCATTGCCAGAAACAGGCCCAAACTTAAATCGGAAGTGATGGCAAGTGTTGGTGATTTTCCTGCACAATCAAATTTTGGGATAATAAGGGGGACAATCCAAGCCAGGATTACCCCACTAAGCATACAGGTTGCAAACATTGGAAGTGTAAAATTAACATAATCCAGGAATTCATGCAGATAAATGCCACCACCGACAGAGAGAAAAATCATTATAATAACTTTTAATATCGAATTGTAGTCGATGGTTAGGTTTTTCCCATGTTTCCTTCCAATGCTAATTTCAGGATCTTCAGTTTCGGTATCTGGTTTTAAGTTATATTTCTTTATCAGGTATTTTGCAACCGGGCCTCCAAGTATTCCACCGGCTATTAGCCCGAAGGTGGCCATTATCATCCCTATCTCCATCCCATTGGAAATGCTAAATTGCTCATCGATGACCGGTACAAAGGAGACAACATTCCCATGGCCGCCCTGTAGTGGAACCGAGCCAGCCAAAAGTCCCATGCCCGGATTATAATTGAACAGTTTGGCCAACAATATGCCCATGTAATTTTGAAGGAAAATATAACCTATTGCAAAAACTGTTAAAATGAGCAGGATTTTCCCCCCTTTGACAATACTTTGTATTTTTGTTGAAAGCCCAAGGGAAGTAAAAAATACAATCAGCAATATATCACGGTAATGTGTTGCAAACTTGATATCCAAATCAAATAAGAGGAACAACAAACCGAAAAACAAAGAAGCCACAAGCCCGCCGGTAACAGGCTCTGGGATATTGTATTTGCGTAAAACGTTAAATTTATTATTAAGGTACTTGCCAAGAAAGAGTACCAAAACTGCTACAATTATTGTTTGCCGGGAGTCGAGTTCCATCGTATGGTTTTTTATAAGGATTGTGTTAAAAACCCGTGAGTATATACTCACGGGTTTTTACGAATTTAAGATACTTGTCAACCTCTTTTAGGATGACTCATTATAAGAATTTCAATGGTGAAATCAGTCCTACCATCACCCTTCCCGTAGTGTAATCCTTGGAATTGATTTTTGCCTTAGCATAATCGGAATACTGGAAAGCTCTTCCAACATATCCCGCAAAAAATTTCAGGTTTACATCATCCCAAGGGTGAAATTCTACAGTGGGTATATAACTATAAGTAGTCCTTACACGATTTTCTG
>JAOZOC010000692.1 GCA_029933495.1 Bacteroidales bacterium | reverse complement strand
CTCCCGTATTTTTGTCTAAAAGGATTGTGTCGTTCCAGGCTGTCCCGTTATCAAATTCAACGACATAACCAAGTTCATCAGGACCGTCAAATTCGAAAGTATAATATTGGAATGCCAGTTTTACATTACTATATGAAGAAATGTCAACTGCCGGGAAAGTAATTGTATGCCAGAATGCACCACCTCCGTTTGGATTTTCAAGGTCCCGCATTCCCCAGAAACGTTGGCCAACTGCGGGAGAACTTATTGAACCCACGGAACCTACAGAATCCCAGACATCACCGCTTGTATTGTAAGCTGCCGGATAGAGCGAATAGTTCCAGGTATCCCCGCTTTGCTCAAACCCCTGATAAACAATGTAAGAAGGGACATCAAGAACATTAAAAGCAGCACTCGTTCCCGGAGAAAGTCCGTTAAATGCATTATCGTCATTTGCCGTAATCGTAACTCCGGTTCCGTCGGGAGCCATCTGAACACCGGTAACGGTAACTTCATTCGTACCTGATGTTATTGTCCCGGTAGTAGTAGTTCCCGAAACAAATCCTACATTGCCAAGAGAACCGCCATTTGTAGTAAATGTAAAATCTACATCAGATGTAACACTTGTGGGGATACCAAAATCATCTTGCGCCTGCAGAATTACACTAAAATCAGAATTCTCAAAAGGATCATTGCCATTGTTCACAGAAATAATTACAAGTTTTGTAGGAGAGTTTGAAGCAGCTACAATATCGGCCTGTTCACGAGGATTAATTCTATAATAATTGTCACTACTATTCCAGTCAACAACACCGGTAACCGACTGATATGTTGCTCCGACAGCAAGCGATATGTTATTCAGTTGATAATCAACATTATCGGCAAGTTTGAAAACATATTTTGTTTTAGCAATATCAACACTACACCAGTAGGAATAGGAATTGTATCCTGCCGAGTCAACGGTAAAATTCTCTATTTTTACAAGTTGTCCTTCCCAGGGTTCTCCGGGATTTGTGTTTGAAGCTATTGTGTATTCGATATCTGCTCCGCTGATAACATCAGGTCCGTAGGGTGTGTTTCCGGTAGAAGCCGTAGAAACAAGTACTGGACTTTTTAATTCTGTCAAACCGTTGTATTCATCCCTTTGTGCTGCTACGATGATTTCATCTCCGACAGCAACTGCAGCATCAAAATTATAATCATATATCAATACACCGTTGTATTGGCCGGATGCACTGCTGAACCAAACATTGGCGTTATCGTCATTGGCAGAAACAATTCCCTGAAATGTTGCGGTGTAACCGTTTTGCAATATTCCGCCAGGATTATTTGTGTTTAAATATGAAATTGGTGTAATTCCTGCATAAAAATCAAAATTTGTTCCATACAGGTCATCATTGATATTATCAAGTGTAAAATCAGTACTCATTGTGGGGCTTCCTCCTGTAAGGTGAACCAATTTTGCATTTCCAGCATCAATTGTGGCTGATGAAAAGGAAATGGTTGCCGAACCAGTTAATTGATAATCGGTTGGATCAACGGAAGACATATCAACATTGTATAAAAGATCAACCTCAGTATCACTTACTGCATATGCATTATTTATTTCATAAACGACCGTGCCACCTAACTCAACTAAAAAATCATCAAAATAAATATATCCGGCTCCAGCATTATAATTATAGCTTCTTACTTCAAACCTGAAGCCATCTGCTGTAGCAGGAGCTGTTAAAGTAACTGAATATTCCTGCCAATCCGGGTTGTTTGTTGAATAAGAACCTGGCCTGAGCTCTAATGGATTGTCACTTAAAGTAGTTGTACCATTTAACCAATATGACCAAATTCTTGTACGGGCATTATCATCATTATCTAAAAAATAATACTTAATAGTATAAGTCTGTCCAGCTGTTATTCCTGAAACATTTTGCATTAAATCTTTTGTTCCAGCTTGTTGTTTAGCCGAATAAGTCCCCCCATGAATTATAGTAGTTTCTTGCACAATATTTTCTGCTTTATCCCAGCCGGTTGGCGTATTTGGGTCATCCCATAGTTCAATATCCC
>JAOZOC010000133.1:3359-7998 GCA_029933495.1 Bacteroidales bacterium | reverse complement strand
CAAGCTCTTCGATCAGGGCTTTTACATCTTCTAACCTCTCTTCTTCCAATGCGGAATAGAGTTTTTGCTTGATTGATTCAATTTGCTCCAGGTATTTCAGAACCCTTGGATTTGTCGAAAGAAACTGTTCCTTATCAAAACTGTCACCAAAACGTTTGGTAGCTTTTTTAACCTCTTTTTCAATCTTACCTTCAATTTTTTGGATATGATCTTCAACAAGGACATCGGCACGGTAGCGCTTTTTTGAATCTTTATTGTCAATCATCGGATCGTTGAAAGCATCCACATGTCCGGAAGCTTTCCAGGTTGTCGGGTGCATAAATATTGCAGCATCAATTCCCACAATATTTTCGTGGTGTTGCACCATTGATTTCCACCAGTAGTTCTTAATGTTGTTTTTTAATTCAACACCATACTGCCCGTAATCGTAGGCAGCTGCAAGTCCGTCGTATATCTCACTCGACTGAAAAACAAACCCGTACTCTTTGGCATGGGCTATTATTTTTTTTAATTTATCTTCGTTGTTTGCCATTTTGCAATAATATAAATGTAAAAATTAATTAGTGAAAAAATCCAGAATATTACCCAATTGACTGCTTTTCGCAGCAAAAAACTCAGTATATCTGCACTGTGTACAGGTAATTGTTGTGAAACGTTTATTCTGAATGTTAAACAATTTTGTCATAAAACTGCCGGTTGCTCTCATCTCGCCGGTTTCAAAGTGTTTATTGCCGCATTTCGGGCATGTATATTTTAAATGTTGCATTGCAGTAAAGATTTAATGTTAATACAGCGCAAAACTATATAATTAATCGGTTAGTTTTTCATTTAACGATTTAAAACCTTCTCCGAGGATTTCACTGGCATTCATAACCGTGACGAAAGCATAAGGATCAATTTTATGTATGAAATCTTTCAAAATTGCAAGTTCTCTCGGATTAACAACAGTAAATATAATTGTTTTATCCCTTCCCTGATACATCCCTTTTCCGTTTATATAAGTTCCGCCGCGGTTCAGGTCGTTAATAATTTTATCCCTGATCTCCTCCGTCTTTTCAGAAATTATAAACAGGGTTTTTTCATAGTTAATTCCCTGAACCACAACATCAATTACCCTGCCTGTAATATAAATTATAATCAATGAATAAAACGGTATTTTCCAATCGCGGAAAAAGAAAAACCCGATAAAGACAATTACTGAATCAACGATAACCATTAGCTGCCCGATTGGTAAATGAGTGTATTTCGCAAATATCATTGCAATGATATCTGTTCCACCGGAAGTCGCCTTTGATTTAAATATCAATCCAAGACCAAGTCCGCTTAAAACACCGCCAAATATGGCAGACAGAAGAGCATCATCTTTAATAAGCGGCTCAAGCCCCCAAAAATATGTCAGTGTATCAACAAAAACCGCCGTCAGTACAAAACCTACTACAGTTTTGATCCCAAAGCGAGGCCCTAATATCTTTATGCCTATTATTGTCAATGGTATATCAAAAGCAAGAGCTACCAGACCAACAGGAGTTCCAAGCAGGTAGTGAAGAATTATGGATATACCATATACTCCTCCCGGAACAAATTTATATGGTGTTATAAACAGAACAAAAGCCGTTGAGAGGATAAATGATCCAAGGACTATAAGGCTGTAAGCAATAAACCATTTTTTAGAGAATAATTTCTCTTTAACTATAAATGCCATTATTATAATGTATTATGTTGATATTAAAAAAGTGCGCAAAAGTAATTCTATCGAATTAATGTACAAAAAAAAAGTCAAGACAACTTTTTCAACAATTTTGATGTCATTAAAAATAAGAATATTTTTTGATTTTTTTTATGTTATAAACTAATTTTCAAAAATTAACGTTATTTGATTTACTATTAGGTATTAAAGGAGAAAAATAGTTATTAACATTTATAATAAAAATTTCAATAGAAAAAGTATTTATAAATTTGCATATAAAATATGAGTAAAATTTGTACCGTTTTTTGGTTAAATTCACAGGTTATATTTTGCTTTTAATTTTTTTTATTAATTTAGCGACCTTTTTAGTATGAATTTAAGTCAATTTAAAATATACATAGTTAGTGTTTTTACACTCCTTTTATTGGTTTCCGAAACCGTTTCAGGACAGCAGGAAGCTCAATATGCCCATAACATGTACTATAATGTAACTTATAATCCTGCTTTTGCAGGGAGTGTTAACGGTATTTGTGCCACGGGACTTGCCAGGCAGCAATGGGTTGGATTTAAGTCCCAGAATGGTGACAAGATAGCTCCGGAGACATATAGTGTTTCACTGAACTCACCTATTGGCATACTTCATGGAGGTATTGGCGGAACGATTTATAATGATAAGTTAGGGCACTGGAATGAAATAGGGGTCTCCTTAAGTTATGCTTACAGGGTTGATATTGGAATGGGAAACCTTGGAATAGGTGTGCAGGTTGGTTTTATAAATGGTAAAATTGATTTCTCAAAATTAATTGAGGGGGCACTTGATCCCGATGATCCGTTACTTACCGGAAAAGCGGAGGAAAGCGATATGCTTCTTGATTTTGGATTTGGATTACATTATTTTGTTCCAAATAAATTTTATGTCGGACTATCATCCACAAGATTATCTGAATCAACATCGCCTGGAGATATTCTGGCCTATAAAACAAAACGGCACTACTATCTTTCAGCCGGCTACATTTTTACATTTCAAAATAATCCCTCCTGGGAAATAGACCCTTCAATACTGGTTAAATCAGATGCGGTAAAAACACAAATTGATATAGCAGCGATGGTTAAATACAATAATAAAGTATGGGGAGGCGTTAGCTATAGCACGATAAGGGTTGTTGACCCTCTGTCGGTATTGGTTGGGCTTTCAATAAAGGATATAAAAATCGGGTATGCTTATACAATACCATCATCAAATCTGGGAAGTAGCGGAAGTCATGAAGTTATGGTTGGGTACTGCTTTAAAATTGATATGGACAGGGGTAGAAGGAGTTATAAAAATACAAGGTTCTTATAGTCAATTGAAACAATTTTGATAATATAAAGTAAAAACATAGGATAATTTGGGTAAAGTAATTAAAGTTGATCAAAAAACATCACTATTAGATATGAGACGTATTCTTTTTTATTTGGCCGGTTTATTATTTTTAGGAAGCTGTGGTAGCTCTGGAAACGGGGAACTTACAGGTGTGCAAGACAGAAAACCTTTTTATCAGCCTGACCCTTATGGAATGGCATATATTCCAATGGGAAGTTTTACAATTGGAGTGGGTGAGGATGATATTGCATACACTAAAATTTTTAAACCAAAAACAGTTACGGTTAGTGCATTCTATATGGATGAAACCGAAATAACAAACAATGAATACAGGCAATTTGTTGAATGGGTTAGAGACTCTTTGGCGAGACAACTTCTTGGGGATGTTTTACCTGAAGATTTCCTTATTGAGGAGGATAAAAAAACAGGTGAAATGTATGACCCTCCTTTCCTTAACTGGAACACCAAAATAGACTGGAATGGTGAAGAGGAGAAAGATGTACTGGAAGAGCTTTTTCTGCCGGAAAATGAAAGATTCTTTAGGAAAAAGGAAATTGACACCAGAAAGCTGAATTACAAATATTACTGGGTTGACCTAATGGCTGCCGCCAGGAAAGATTATTCGCAGGAAGGTGATCCAAAAACAGCTTCCCTTGCAAATCGCCCGCAGGGCTTGCAGGACAGGTCTGTTTATGTTAGAGAAGAGGAAATTAACATATATCCTGATACTTTAGTTTGGATTTATGATTACTCATATTCATTTAATGAACCTCTTACACAAAAATATTTTTGGCATCCGGCATACGACAATTATCCTGTTGTAGGTGTAAACTGGAAACAGGCAAAGGCATTTAGCGTGTGGAGAACCGAACGAAAAAATAGTTGGCTTACTGGTAAAAAAGGACAGGCAAGTATTCATGACTATCGTTTGCCAACAGAGGCTGAATGGGAATGGGCAGCAAGAGGTGGCCACGATTTCAGTCCTTATCCATGGGGTGGACCATACACAAGAAATGATAAAGGATGTTTCCTTGCAAACTTTAAACCACAAAGAGGTAACTATTCTGACGATGGCGGTGCAACACCAATAATTGTTGCCCACTATCCTGCAAACGACTGGGGATTGTACGATATGGCAGGAAACGTTGCCGAGTGGACAGGGGATGCTTTTGATGAATCATCCTATAACTTCACCTGGGACCTGAATCCTAATTATCAGTATAATGCTGATGATAATGATCCTCCTGTTCTGAAAAGAAAAGTTATAAGGGGTGGTTCCTGGAAAGATATCGGTAACTTCCTTGAAGTTGCAAGCAGAACCTATGAGTTCCAGGACACTGCTAAATCTTACATCGGATTTAGATGTATCCAGCCGTTCCTGGGAAGACAAAAAGATGATAACCCGGCCAAAGCATCACATATTTATAAGAAATAATAAAACTAATTTTTAATCATAAATAATTATTCAATTTTAAATTGTTATGGGAATTGCGAATATAGTAAAAAGCAGGGGATTTAAAAATTTTATGGCCAAATTGTATGGCATTGGGGCTTCGGTTGTTATGATTGGAGCTTTGTTTCAGATTAAC
>JAOZOC010000133.1:0-3349 GCA_029933495.1 Bacteroidales bacterium | reverse complement strand
ATCCGGGTGCTGATATTATGCTTATTGCCGGTCTTGGAACGGAAGCAGTTATTTTCTTCTTTTCAGCATTTGAACCGCCACATGTTGAACCTGACTGGAGCCTGGTTTATCCTGAACTGGCAGGAATGTACCACGGAATTTCTGATAATATTGATGATGATACTATTTCAAGGGCTGATACAAAAGGACTGTCAGGTGAACTGGACAATATGCTCGCCGAAGCCAAAGTAGGCCCGGAGTTAATTGAGAGTCTTGGAAAAGGACTTAATAAACTAAGTGAAAGTACAGCCAAATTAAGTGATATATCCGATGCTGCTGTTGTTACGAATCAGTTTACCGAAAAAGTTAAAGGTGCTGCTGAAAATGTTGAAACACTTTCGGAAACATATAGCAAACAGGCTGAAACATTAAATAAAGAAATCTCAGCTTCTGAAGAACATTTAAACTCATTAAAAACTGCTTCATCATCTGCCGACGGGCTTTCTGATGTCTATACAAAGGCCTCCGAATCACTGAAAAGCAATTTGACTGCAACCACTGAATTTGATAACAGCGTTAAAGCTGCTGCCGAATCGGCTAAAGTACTTGCAGACAATTATACAAAATCTGCTGAGGTTCTTTCAAAATCAGCGGAAGCACTTGATTTCACAAACCTGAAAGAAAACGATTATGGTGATCAGCTAAACAAGATTTCGCAAAATCTTGCATCACTGAATGCTACGTATGAGATGCAACTTCAGAACTCAAAAGCACAAACAGAATCTTCTGAGAAGCTCAATGAAGCAATCAATAATTTTGTTGCAAATATGAACAGCTCGGTAAGTAATACTGCAAAATATCAGGAAAATCTTTCAGCACTGAATAATATGTTTGAGAATCAGATGAAAGGAACTTCGGATCAGGTTGCTACAACAGAAAAGTTAAAGGAAACTCTTGATGCTTTCCTTGAAAAACTAAATGAATCGGCTAATAAGACTGTTAAATATAATGAAGAGTTAGACAATCTTGCCCAAAAAGTTGCTGCCTTAAATACCGTTTATGGTAATATGCTTTCAGCAATGAATGTTAAATCGTAATATTAATTTTATAAACCCTGAATTAATAAACCAATAATTAGATCATCTAATGGCAGGATATAAGGAAACACCGCGGCAGAAAATGATTAGTATGATGTATCTGGTGCTAACGGCACTTTTGGCGCTGAACGTGGCAAAACAGATTCTTGATGCATTTGTTGTGGTAAACGAAAGTATGGAGGCGACAAATGAAAATTTCTCGCAAAAGATTAATCAGACTTATGCCAAATTTAATGAACAGTATGCTTTAAATCCTGAAAAAGTCGGGAAATACTGGGAAAAGGCAAAACAGGTTAAAAACCTTTCCAAAAGTATAAATAATTATATTGATACTTTAAAGGTTACTGTTATTGCAAAAACGGAAAAGATTCCGCACAGTGTTGCTGATACTATTAAACTGATTGATATAAAAAATAAAGACAATTTTGATATGCCGACCCATTATTTTATGGGAACGGATATGAAAAAAGGCGTAGCCTATGATTTAAAGGACAGCATTAATGCCTTTCGTGAAAGAATACTTAGCTTCATAAATGAGGAGGACAGGCCGACATTTTCGAAAAAAATCGGTTTAATTACCGAAGGGGATTTCCGGGATGCTGACAAACAAAAACAAAGCTGGGAGGAGCATAACTTTTATCATACAATTCTGGCAGCAGACGTTGTATTGCTGAATGAACTTAAAGCTGAGGTATATAATGCTGAATCTGATATAGTGAACTATTTGTTTTCTTCTATTTCAGCGAGGGACTTTAAAGTTTCTGATGTTGAGGCAAAAGTTATACCCGAAAGTAAATATGTGTTCCAGGGTGATGACTATGCTGCAGAAATACTTGTTGCTTCTGTAGATAATACACAGAATCCTGAAGTTTACATTCTTGATGGTGCTGATACGCTTATTGAAGCTAATATTGGCCAAGCAAAGAAATATATTGGAGAAAATGGTGTTGTTAAACTCGAACTACCAGCAAATACACTTGGTGAAAAAAAATACGCAGGATTGATTAAGTTAATGACACCAATGGGGACAGCCAAGTATTACGGCTTCAAAAGCGATTATATTGTTGCAAAACCTTCTGCAACCATTTCTCCCACAAAGATGAACGTGTTCTACAGGGGTGTTGATAATCCCGTAGCTATCTCGGCTTCTGGGAAATCGGATGCACAACTAACTCCAATTATTTCTGCAGGAAAAATTATCAGAAATAAAGACGGTGGCTGGATCGTAAAAGATATTCCAGGAAATGCTATTGATGTAACAATAACGGTTAAGGCTGATGATCATGGAAAAAGTAAAGTTATGGGTATGCATAAATTCAGGGTTAAAGATTTACCCGACCCAATAGCTTTAGTACGAGGTGCGAAAAAAAATAAAATTAAAAAAAATGTTTTACTCAAGAATCCAAGGTTAATTTGTAGATTACCGGATGGTGTTGACTTTGAATATCCTTTTAAAGTAACTTCTTTCACAGTTGTTATCCCAACCGGAGAAAAAGGATATGCTATAACCGAATTGTCAAATAGCTCAAAATTAACAGATAGAATGCTTCAGGCAATAAAAAATATGAAGAAGAAGGATTTAATAGTATTTAAAGAAATAAAAGCTAAAGGTCCTATTAGGACCAGAAATCTTAATAATGTTGTATATGAAATAAAATAATTAAGGAGGTACTATGAATAGTAAATTGAAAATCTTATTGATAACTTTGGTCTTTGGTAGCATTGGGAGTTATTCATATTCCCAAATTCTTGATAGTCCGCGCGACGGTGTTTTTGAGGAAATAAATTTGCCGGATAAAAAACCATTACCATATTACCCTGTCAGGGAAGCCGATGTGGTTTGGAAAAAAAGAATCTGGCGTAAAATAGATCTTCGTCAAAAAATGAATCAACCATTTTATTATCCCAAGGAACCACAAAATGGAATGAAAAATTTTATTTCGGTTCTTTTAGATGCTTTAAGGGAAGGTACACTTACTGCCTATGATGCTAATTCTGATGATCAGTTTTTGGTGCCAATGACTTTTCAGGAAATTTCAGAGAAGTTGGTGACTACAGATTCTATTCCGGTTTTTATTGGTGATTCTGAAGTTGTTGATCACTATGAAGTTGAAGAAAATGAGTTTGATGCTTCAACCGTTAAAGAGATTAAAATTAAAGAGGATTGGTTTTTTGATAAACAGCGGTCTATAATGGATGTTCGGATTCTTGGTATTTGTCCTGTCCGTTCAGTTATCGACGATGAAACAACAGGTGCGGGACATAAAGAAAAT
>JAOZOC010000132.1 GCA_029933495.1 Bacteroidales bacterium | reverse complement strand
AACAGTATGGTATTTTGCACTATCAGGATAATATTCGTATTCATTATCAGAGATTCGACAACTGTCTGAGTCCGGTTGGGGTGCAGCATGTTGACAAGTTAGCCTTTACAACAGATGCCACACTTATCAGGCGACTGCTCGACCAAACTGAGGAATTCAGGCAATTAATGCTTGAGGAGTCAGGGTTTCCCTCGCAGGATTACTTCGATCTTACTTACGAATTGCACAGGATAAAAATTGAAGGCACATACATTGAGCAGGAAAACCTTTTCGACCTGAAATCATCATTGATAACAATCTCAGATATTCTTCAGTTTTTCAAAAAGTCTGACCCTCAGAAATTCCCGAATCTTATCTCTTTATCCAGTGAAATTTTTGTCGAGAAAATGATTGTAAGAAGTATTGAAGGAATTATTGATAATAAAGGAAACATAAAAAATAATGCTTCTGAAAAACTTGCTGAGATTAGGAAATCATTGTCAAAAGAACAGGCATCAGTCGACCGCAAAATGAGAAAGGCAATGAGCGAAGCAAAACGTGCAGGCTGGACCAAGGATGATACTGAAGTTACCATTCGCGAAGGCAGGCCTGTAATTCCTGTGGCTGCTGCTCACAAAAGAGCAATAAAAGGCTTGATTCATGATGAATCGGCAACCGGACAAACAGTATATATTGAGCCCGTTGAAGTTTTTGAAATACATAATAAAATAAGGGAGCTGGAGAGTGCCGAGCGGAGAGAAATAATAAATATTCTGAAGAATTTCTCCGGATTTGTACGTCCTGAAATTCCAAACCTGATTGAGGCATACAAATTCCTGGGTATTATTGACTTCATTCGGGCAAAGGCGTCTTTTGCACTAAAGATTAATGCACTTAAGCCGAAAATTGCAGATCAGCCGTTAGTCAGGTGGAATAAAGCTGTACATCCGCTACTTTACCTTTCGCATAAAAAACATAACAGGCCTGTTGTGCCTCTCAATATTCAGCTTGACAATGAACGCCGGATTCTTGTTATTTCGGGCCCTAATGCAGGCGGAAAATCTGTATGTCTTACTACAGTCGGATTGCTGCAATATATGCTGCAATGTGGGTTACTTATTCCTGTAAAAGATGATTCAATGGCAGGAATTTTTCAAAATCTATTTATTGATATAGGTGATGAACAGTCACTTGAAAACGACCTTAGCACATACAGTTCTCACCTGCTGAATATGAAGCATTTTGTAATTCACTCAGATGCTAATACCCTGTTTTTGATTGATGAATTCGGCACAGGAACAGAGCCGCAACTTGGAGGAGCTATTGCAGAGTCTGTTTTGGAAAAACTTAATAGCAATAAAGCTTTTGGAGTTGTTACAACTCATTACTCAAACCTTAAGCTTATGTCGAAGGAGGGAAATGGCATTGTGAATGGAGCTATGCTTTTCGACACAAAAGCAATGCAGCCTCTGTTCAGTTTGAAGATCGGCAAGCCTGGAAGTTCATTTGCTTTTGAGATTGCACGCAAAATTGGATTTCCTAAAGAGGTTTTGAAAAATGCAGAAAAGAAGACCGGTAAAAAGCAACTTGATTTCGACGAGCAGCTTCAGCAATTAGATATCGAACGCAAAGAGTTGGAAAAAAAGAGAGTGGAGGTGGGTGTTGCTGACAGTTTCCTGAGTGAGATGATTGATAAGTATGAAAAACTTTCAAAAGATCTGAAACTCAAAAAAGAAGAAATAATAGAAAAAGCCAGACAGGAGGCTTTGGAGATTGTTGATTCATCGAACAAACTTATCGAAAATACAATAAAGGAGATAAGAGAAACGCAGGCAGATAAAGAGAAAACCAAAAAGTTGCGTCAGGAACTGGAAAAAGAGAAAGAGAGGATTGTTGAAAAAATAGAGCCGGAAAAGAAATTCAAACCCGGTAAACAGAAAAGTAAATCAGAGCCAACCAAAAATAAAGTTGAGGTAATCAGGCCGGTTGCGGTTGGTGATATCGTAAAACTGAAAGAGCAGGGAGTTACAGCCGAGGTAATTTCTATCAAAGGGAAAGACGTTGTACTTTCATTTAACTCAATAACCTTGAAAACAACCCTTGACCGGATTGAAAAAACAGGAAAAATAAAAGCGCCTCAAAAGCCAGCTTCCGGCAGAAATCGCTATTCTTCTTATACGGATGAGATAAACAAGAAAATGGCAAATTTCAACCTTCAGATTGATGTCAGGGGAAAACGCGGGGAGGAAGCACTTGACATTGTGAAACATTATATTGATGATGCTATTCTGCTGAATATCGGGGAGGTAAGGATTCTTCACGGTAAGGGTTATGGCACTCTGCGTTCTCTTATACACGATTATCTGAATACGATTACTGAAATCAAATCTTTCAAAGACGAGCATATAGAACGAGGAGGACACGGTATTACTGTGGTGGTGTTTAAATAAAATCCAACTTTTAAAGTCAGAAGAAATAATAAAAATGTACATTTGTTTAGCAAACAAATAGATTAATTTAACATAAGCTATGCAATCATATTGTTAAAACAATTATTTTTGTATAAAAATTAGAGTGTATAATGACTGAGATTAAGGAAATATTGAAATTAAGTGTTCGGGATCGGATTCATCTTGTTCAGACAATTTGGGATAGTATTGCGCTTGACACTGAAACATCTGATATTCCAAAAGAACATTTATTAATTCTTAGAGAAAGAATAAATGCTCATAAGGAAAATCCGAATGATGTTTACAGCTGGGAGGAGGTAAAACAAGAAGTGAGAAAAGCGCTATGAAATACAATATAGTTTTTCGAAAGGAAGCACTTCAGGATATCATGGATGCTGTTTTTTGGTATGAGCAACAAAATATGGGACTTGGAGATGAGTTTTTAATTGCATTGGAAAATGAAAAACAAATTATTGAGCGAAATCCTTATTTATTTGAAGAAAAGTCAGATGGTATTCGCAAAGCTGCTATAAAGAGGTTTCCTTATATAGCTTACTTCATTATTGAAGAAAAAAACATTATAATTTACGGTATTTTGCATATGAAGCGCAGTCTAAAAATCTGGGAAGACAGAGTTAAGCGCAAATAATAATCAGAGATCGTAGAATAACCAATATTGATTCCACTGCGGATGGCTGAAAAGACAAACATCATAACATTAAATTATCCCAATTTTGATGATACTCTCTCCGGGAATCTTGTCCTTGTTGATTTCTGGGCAGAATGGTGTGAGCCTTGCAAAGTTCTTGACCCGATACTTGAAGATATCGCAAATGAGTTTGAAGGAGAACTATTGACAGGAAAAGTTAATGCCGACGACAATCGTTTGCTTACAAACAAATACGGCGTAATGAACATTCCCACTATGATTTTGTTTAAGGACGGCGAAAAGGTTCATCATTTTATTGGAATTCAACCAAAAGAGAGCATAATATCAGTAATTAAAAAATATTTATAAAATATGTTACAATTAGCAGGTACAGGAAACATAGTTTCCATAATTTTTGCAGTTTTAATAGTCGGATTTATATTTTACAATTTTCTGAAATCAAAAAAAAGGTTAAGCGCACCTCCGTCTGAAAATGTCAAAATACTTACTGATCAAAACTTTGATCAAATCATAAAGACAGGAGTTACGCTTATTGATTTCTGGGCAGAGTGGTGTGGGCCCTGCAAAGTTCAAGGGCCAATTATTGATGAAATAGCCGATGAATTAGGTGATAAAGCAAATATTTGCAAGCTAGATGTTGATCACAACAGAAGGGTATCTTCCAAACTCGGAATCCAAAATATACCTACTCTTATGCTTTTTAAAGATGGAAAAATGGTGAAACGGTTTGTTGGTGTAAAGCCAAAAGGAGTTTTGATGAAAGCTGTTAATACATATATGTAATACACAACTTGATGACAGAGAATAAAGAGAACAGGAAAAAAGGAATGCTATTCGGGAAAGTACCGGTAATTTCCGCAATCGGTGCTGTTGTGGGGATCATTGGCGGATATATTTATTACGCAAAAGTCGGTTGCAACTCAGGTAGTTGTGCTATAACCTCTAATCCATATATAAGTATGCTATGGGGAGCAGCAATGGGATATCTTATATTTGATATTTTTGCAGGTAAGAAGAAGAAAAAAGAGGAAGAATAAAGCTTTTTTATAAAGTGTCAGCTCTCTTTACATTTTACTTAGTGATTCCCTTAATGTTTTGGTCAGTTTACCAACAATCAGATTGTACGAGTCATCAATCCATTTATATAAAATCTCATCATCTACAGAACCATCAATTATTACAGTATTCCAATGCTTTTTACTCATATGATATCCGGGTTTAACTGCTGGATATCTTTCTCTCAGTTCAAAAGCTTTTTCCGGATCACATTTCAGATTAATACTAAAATCATCCTCTGTATCTGTCAAAGCAAACATTTTGTCCATCACTTTAAAAACCAAAGTTGTTTCATCAAATGGAAAGGATTCAGAAACCCCATTTTTAGATAGACAATATCCTCTAAAATCCTCAATATTCATAGAATGATTTTGGTCAAAAATAGCAATAAAAAACCTGCTCCGGCAATATTAAAAGCAATTACTCTATCTTTGCAAAGCTTTTAAGAAAACGAGTTGTTCATTATATACTGTAATTTAGACAATTAGTTAAAGATGGCAAAATAATTATTAAAATAATCCTGATAAGTAATTCATTTTTTAGTTAGTTTTGCATTACTTTGGAGGAATTTGCGAATTTTTATTTAACAGGTAAAAGTCAGATTCCGATATATAATATTGAGATTCATTGATGTACATAATCAATAATCCGAAAGCACGATAACTCAGGTAAATATAATCTAATGTTCAAGTTATGGGCTTAAAGCAAAAATCAGCCGACCTTAAAAAAAGAATGCGGGAAGCGGTTAAAGGTGGTGGTACGAAAGCGATTGAGAAGCAGAAGGCAACCGGGAAAATGACCGCCCGCGAACGGATAATGTCAATTCTGGATAATAAATCCTTTCACGAATACGACCTTTTTGTAAAACACTCCGGAGTAGACTTCGATATGGATAAGAAGTATCTTCCCGGAGACGGTGTAATTACAGGAACAGGAGCAATCAATGGCCATCCGATATGTATTTACGCACAGGATTTTACAGTGGCAGGTGGGTCACTTGGATGGGCTCACGCAAAAAAAATCACCAAGATAATGGATCATGCTATGAAGCTAAAAATCCCTCTTATTGGGATTAATGATTCAGGTGGCGCCCGTATTCAGGAGGGAGTAAATGCGCTGGCCGGCTATGGTGAAATATTTTTCCGTAATACTCAAGCCTCTGGTGTAATACCTCAAATATCTGTCATTTTAGGTCCGTGTGCAGGTGGTGCTGTTTATTCACCGGCACTTACCGACTTTGTTTTTGTGGTTGACAAGGTCTCGAAGATGTTTATTACAGGACCAGAAGTTATTAAGTCGGTATTAGGAGAAGAAATTTCGATGGAGGAACTGGGTGGTGCACGTGTGCATTGCGAAACGACAGGAAATGCTCATTTTTATGCTGAGAGTGAGGATGAAAGTTTCAGTCAGATTAAGCATCTTTTCAGTTTTATTCCCTGGAATAATGAAAGAAAGGCAGAAACTTTCCCCAAAAGACCTCCAAAAACACGGCAATATAAGATAGAAAATATAATACCAGCTGATCCCCGGCAACCTTATGATGTAAGGGATGTAATAAAAGCTATCTGCGATGATTCTGAATTTTTTGAAATTCAGGAGTTATTTGCTGCTAATATTGTTATTGGCTTTGCAAGAATTGCTGGACAAACAGTGGGTTTCGTTGCAAATCAACCTCTCGTTTTAGCTGGGGTTTTGGATGTGGATTCATCAGACAAGGCGGCCCGGTTTATAAGATACTGCGATTCTTTCAATATTCCGCTTGTAACATTGGTTGACCTGCCGGGTTACCTTCCTGGTGTTGATCAGGAACATGCAGGTGTTATCAGACATGGAGCCAAGCTACTTTATGCTTATTCGGAAGCTACAGTACCAAAAATTACTGTCATAATGCGTAAAGCATATGGCGGCGGCTATATTGCAATGTGCTCGCATCACCTGAGAGCAGATTTTGTTTGTGCATGGCCAACAGCAGAAATTGCGGTAATGGGGCCTGAAGGGGCTGCAAATATTATTTTCAGAAACGAAATTAAAAATGCAGAAAATCCCGATGATATCCGCAAACAAAAAGTTAAAGAATATAAAAATAAATTTGCAAATCCATATGTTGCAGCTGCATATGGTTATATCGATGCTGTAATTGAACCATCTGAAACAAGGAATTTTTTGGTACATGCACTGGAAATCTCTGAATCGAAAACAGTACAGATACCAAAGAAGAAACATGGTATTCCACCATTCTAATAACTTATTTTTATTTTATGAAAGAAAATGATGTACTAACTAAGAAAGTTAAAAAAGTGTCATACAAATCTCTGCTCATAGAAGATATTAAGTACCGGACAATACTTACAAAAAAGTATCAGTCAAGAAAGCTTTATGAAAAAAAAGATATTAAAAAAATTACGGCTTTTATTCCGGGAACAATTAAGAAGGTTTACATAAAATCTGGCAAAAATGTGAAAGAGGGCGACAAATTGTTGATTCTTGAAGCGATGAAAATGAGAAATGAGCTCCTTTCACCAACCGACGGAATCGTGAAATCTATTTTGGTCAAAAATGGTGATATGGTTTTAAAAAACCAACTCCTGATTGAATTTGAATAGCTTCCCTGATCTGGCCTTCTAATAGTTTGATTTTAAGTAAAATAGGTATTCGTTATCTTGTTCCTATTTAATATCAGTTTATTTGATGTCTGATATTGAAAACTGGCTCAATATTATCTTATCTTTGCAGCCAATTTTTTATTAAATAGATTTATAATGAAAGCATCGTTTATAATAACTGCATTTCTAATTGCATTGATGCAATTACCGGCTTCAGCACAAACTGATATAATTTCGGATAGTACCACGAAAGAGGAGATATTAATCGGGAAGGTAAACCGTCGCCAGTTACAAACAGGAGAATTTGGGAAATATTTCATATATAATTACACCAATTATGCTCCTGAACAGAAAATAATTAATGAGTTAAAGAATAGAATTTACCGGCATGACATTGTTGTTGTACTCGGCACCTGGTGTTCTGACAGCCATAAGGAAGTACCCCGTTTTTTTAAAATCCTGGACAAACTGGAATATAATACCAATTCGGTTGAATTAATTTGTGTTGACAGGAACAAAACTGCCGGTGATGTTGATGTTTCAAGCCTGGATATTGAACGTGTCCCAATATTTATTTTTTTAATAGATGGCACCGAAAAAGGCAGGATTGTGGAAACACCAAATATGTCGCTGGAAGAAGATATTTTTGAAATATTAAATAATTAGAAATACAAACCTGAAAATGGAGCTATTTGAAACAATAAATGATATAAAAGAATATCTGAAAAAGAAAAAAGAGGAAGGGTTAACAATCGGGTTTGTCCCGACTATGGGCGCTCTTCACGAAGGGCATCTTTCTTTGTTTAGAGAAGCTAAAGAAGAAAATGATTTGGTAGTTGCAAGTATTTTTGTAAACCCGTCTCAATTTAATAACCAGTCCGATCTGGAAAAGTACCCCCGGACTCTGGAAGCGGATTTAAAGAAACTTGAAGAGGAAGGTTGCAACGTTGTATTTCATCCGTCAGTTAAAGAGATGTATCCCGAGCCCGATACTACAGAATTTGATTTTGGCAACCTTGATAAGGTGCTGGAAGGCGAGTTCAGGCCGGGACATTTTAACGGAGTCGCATCGGTAGTAAAAAAACTTTTTGAGATTATTAAACCTGACAGAGCATATTTTGGGTTAAAAGACTTTCAGCAACTTCTCATCATTCACAAAATGATAAAAGATTTCGGCTTATCTGTTGAACTGGTACCATGCCCTATTGTCAGAGAAAAAAACGGGAGTTATCATTTAATGGGAATGGGAGCAGGACAA
>JAOZOC010000691.1 GCA_029933495.1 Bacteroidales bacterium | reverse complement strand
AAAAGATATTCGGGTTTGTGACCCTTGGCAAACTCATCAGCCATTAACGGCACTGTTATCTTTATCTTATTTTCTGACATTTTTAATTTTTTAAAATTTCGATTAATTTTTTAAAGTCAACAAATTCGGTTATTAGTTTGTTAGCATCCAGCTTTTGAAGCAACTCTACAGCATGAGCAACTTTATGATATTTTCCTCTTTTTGTAGCTTTTGTGATTCTATAAAGCAAATCTGATGGATTCGGAATATCTTTTGCCGGTCTCTCCGGAATATTTCCAATTTTCTCATTATAAAAAGAGTTCAGTATTTCAGGTTGAGAAAGAAACCAGGCTTCCATTTCCTGCACCATAAAGAAAACATACTCAATGTCTTGTATAAATCCTTTTTCTTCAATTTCTTTCTTTTTTTGACTTTCAGGTTTGTCAAGATCAATTAGCAGAAATGGTTTGCCGGTCCTGTAATTTTTAAATTTTTTTATTGCCTGCGATTTACCTTCTCCCATAATTATTCTGGGCATCGAACCTTTTAATTTCTGTGAAAGCAGTTTATTGAATCCTTGTCTGAGAATCCCGTTACTCTCATCTTTTGTCCCTTCTATTATCAGAACTTTTTTCATTACCATCTGTTACCTCCTATGTCGCCGTCACGCCACATTTTACCGAGATTGTATTTATCATACCAGTCTTTAAAATTTTTATTTGAAAATGAATTAACCAGAGTTGAATTATCGTCATCCTTTTCAAAAACCCTGACATTTTCAGGTTCAAAAGCATCCAAAATATTTTCGGAATGTGTGGCAATTAATATTGTTGAGTTTTTTGCAGCTTCTTTAATAGCATTTGTAATATTTAATGACATATCGGGATGTAATCCCACCTCAGGTTCATCAATGCAGATAAACTTTCCTCTATCCGGATTATATAATATTGACAACAGACAAAGATATCTTAAGGTTCCATCCGATATATGAGTTACGTGAACGGAACTGTCAAGATTACTTTCGTCGAGCATTAATTCGAAGTTGCCCGAGCCGAGAAAGTGAAAATCGAACCCTCTGAAATTTTCATTCACATCATTTAACGATTTAACAATTTCCCGATATTCCTTTTTATGGCTTATTTTGATAGTATTTAAAATTTGTGGGAGATTACCTCCGGTAGCTGATAAACGTTTACCACCGGTGGCTTTCATCGCTTTCCGAAGCTGGCTGTTAGGCGTTGTATCAAAATAGCTATAAACTGTGATATCACTGATTGCTTTTCGCAAAGCATTAAGAGCCGCATACCTTTCAGAATCGTATATTCTTGAAAGCGACAGCTCTTTTGGCTCAAAGTCATCATATTTAATAAAAGTAGTATCGGGTTTATCAGAAGTCATTTTTTCAGCAAGTACTCCTTTCCCGTTGTATATATCTAAATATTTAAACCCTGTTGATGTTATAACTTTGTCACTGACAAAATAGTTATTCAATCCGGGAGATTTAATAATTACAATTTTATATATAACATCCTGACTAAAAGAAAAACCGTAATTTTTAATAACATTTTTATCAAATGTTACTTCAATACCAAGAGAATTTTGTAAATCCTCACTTTTGTTACCTTTAAAAAAGATTTCATCTATTCCTCCCCACTCTTCAAGAATAAGTTCCTGAAGTCCTTTTCCCGCGACACCTTCTTTTAACAGTCGTATGACATTAAACAGATTGGATTTACCCGAACCGTTGATTCCTATTAAAACATTCAATTCATGGTTTAAACCAATTGATGTTTCTTTAAAAGAATAAAAATTCGTAAGTTTGATTGATTTTATCATAATTATTAAAATGTTTAATTTGATAAAACATTCATCTCCAATCCCTCAGCCCAGAGCATCCTGTCCTCAGGTGAGAATTGCCAGGGTGCACCGTTATTTTCAATATTGGTGAACATTGCATTCAGTTCGCCCGGTGCTGCCGACTCTTCCATTACAAGATAACGCCTCAGGTCAACAATAATGGAAGGATGGTTAATATTTACCGGGCACTCCTGTGCACAGGCATTGCAGGTTGT
>JAOZOC010000690.1 GCA_029933495.1 Bacteroidales bacterium | reverse complement strand
GTTGACTCCAGTGTGGCGGCGTATCTGCTTCTGCAACAGGGGTATGATGTGGAGGCTCTGTTTATGATAAACTGGAAAGACAGCAGTGTAACACTGCGTGGTGACTGTTCGTGGGAGGAGGATATCATTGTTGCAAAGCTGGTTGCCAAAAAGCTTGGAATCCCCCTTCATATTGTTGATTCGAGCAACGATTATATGGATAAGGTTGCAGATTATATGTTCAACGAATATGAAAAGGGCAGAACCCCGAATCCTGATGTACTGTGTAACCGCGAAATAAAATTCGATGTTTTTATTGATAAGGTAAAAGAGATAGGAGCAGATTATTTTGCCACAGGGCACTATTGCCGGAAGGAAGAGATAACAAAAGACGGAAAAACCTTATACAGGCTTCTTGCCGGCACCGACCCCAACAAAGACCAGAGTTATTTTCTTTGCCAGTTGTCGCAGGAACAGATAAAAACGGCATTGTTTCCCATTGGCGATATTTTGAAACCGGAGGTGCGCAGGATTGCTCACGAGCAGGGTCTTGCATCAGCAGACAAAAAGGATTCACAGGGTATTTGCTTTGTGGGAAAGGTTGATCTGCCCACCTTCCTTCAGCAAAAGCTGAAACCCAAAAAGGGTGAGATAATTGAGATTGCAAAAGAGAAAGTGCCTGATGAGACAAAGCTTGCTGAGAATGTCTCCGGTGAAATAGAGAAGTTAAAAATACTCTGTACCGACAGAAAGTACAGCAAAGAAGATGGCAAGGTGTTAAGCGCCCACAACGGTGCACACTTTTTCACCATCGGGCAGCGCAAGGGGCTTGATGTTGGGGGAACGGCAGAGCCTCTTTTTGTAATAGCAACCGATATAAAAGAGAATGTTATCTATGTGGGACAGGGTAAAAAGCATCCCGGATTATTCAGAAAGGGACTGTTTGTCCCCAATGACGAAATCCACTGGATACGCCCCGACCTCCGTCTCCGGCCCGGCCAAAGCGACGAATATCTTGTGCGCATCCGTTACAGGCAGGCACTCCAGAAAGCCGTTATGCATCAAAAGGATGACGGACTTTATATCGTTTTCGACGAACCACAGCGCGGGATAACCTCAGGGCAATTTGCCGCCTGGTATATGGAGGATGAGTTGCTTGGGTCGGGGGTGATTTACTAATTCTTAAGAGGTTTGCTTTTCAAAGCTGCTTAGAAGTAGTTTATATCACGATTAACGAGAACTCTCGACAAAGTCGGAGCTAGAAAGAAAATAGTTTACAAGAATGTAAACCTGTTTTTTTCAGTATAAGTTAGATATTGAGGCTTGCTTTATTAAATAAACCCAACTCAGACAAGCTACAGTCTGTTTTACGACAAATCTCCTTTTATTTATGCTATTACGCGAAATCATTTGAACTATGTATACGCCAGATGTAAGGTGGGAAACATTATACTTTTCATTAACTCCGGGTGTTTTAACAAATATTTTGTCGTAAATTTTCGTACCAGCCATATCCGAAATTACAATTTTAACGATTGGAGGTCTTTCCGGTAAGTAAAGAATATTGATTCTACTGGAATTTGTATCAAATTCAGTCCCGAGAGAGACCTCAAACCCCTTTTCCTGTAAACAAATCTAAGTTATAAAATAAACTTCCCCGTCTTTACAACCTTTCCGTTCCTTACCTCAACAATATAGGTGCCTTTTGCATACCCTGAAACATCTATTGTTTCCTTGTATTTTTCTCTTCCGGTTTTTATTGATTTCTCAAATATGCAGTATCCCTGAATATTATATATGGTTATTGTTATATTCCCGGTTATTTCTTCCAGCAGAATACTAACCGTACTGTTTGCCCTTTCTGTAACGATTTTCAACCGTTCCTTTCCGGAAATTGTATTTATTCCGACGTAAGTTCCGGATTCCCTTCTTACACAACAATTACTAAACGTATGATCTTTTTCGGCAATCTCAGTTCCGGCACCACCATTATTTGAATAAACCCCAACAGCTGTTGTCGGGCTTATTTCAGTACTTGACCAAAACATTCCATATACGTCAGGATTGGAACTAA
>JAOZOC010000689.1 GCA_029933495.1 Bacteroidales bacterium | reverse complement strand
TTGGATACGATGTCCTCATTTGCAACCGAAACAGCCAGTTTCTTTTGGTTCTCGGGAAGCAGATTCAGCAGGTTCTGATAGTCGGTTTTCTTACTTTCAAGGTAATCGGAAACTATTTGCTTTACCTTATTTAAGGTCATTTTTTCTTCCGTTTGATAAAAGACCTGGTTTGCAATGACTTGCGTGTAATACGTATAGCACTCTGTAAAATCTAGAATATACTCAATTGCATCAGGTTCAATAGTTTTTGAGTATTTTTCAAAGGTTGATTTTATGAATTTGTAATATTTTTTTCTTTCTATTTTTTCGAGTGCCAACACTTCCGTACTTTGATAGAAAGGTCGCCCGGGACTGAAAAACATATCCCTTAGCAGATGATTGGTGCTTCCCGAAAAGATAAATAGTACATTCGAAAGCGGCTGAATTGCCGTTCTTAAAATTGCTTCCGCTTTTTCAGGGTAATTAACTACCTCCTGAAACTCATCAAAAGCTACAATTACTTTCTTTTTCCTTCCTTCAAGATATTTCAGCAACTGATTTAATGTTGACACCTTATTTGATTCCGTCAGTTGAAGCCCTATTCTCGGTGTTCCGTCCTGTGAAACTGAAAGTGTTGTGCTAATACCTTTCAATACATTCTTTACACCTTCAATAAAGTTTTTCTTATGATATCTTTCCAGAATTTTTTCGGAAAACTCTTTAATCAGGTCTTCCATTTCGGAGGTTGCAAAGAGGTCAACAAAAATGGTTTCATATTTCCGGCTTCTTTCCAGCTTATTGAAAAAATGATAAATAAGTGCTGTTTTCCCAAATCTTCTCGGGCTGTGTATCAGCGTATTAAGATCGTTGGCAATATTTGCACGTAATTGTTTAATCTCGGATTCCCTGTCGCAAAAATGCTCTGAATTGTATTTTACTGTGAAAGGATTCATATCTGCCGTATTAATTTACGGATGCAAAGATAATACAATTACATAAAATATGCAACATAAATTATGTAATATATTTTATGTAACATAAAAAGTGTAATGTATTCTTTTGTGAAATTTCGTTATAATGAGATTTTGAAAAATAAATTTTTGTGTATTCTTTGTGCCTTCGTGTCTTAGTGGCAAAAAATACAAATCACAAAAGGGTATTGGGTACGTTGACAGGACAATCAATTCAACCTGAAATAGACAGGTATAACAAACCTTACACTCACAGGCTTCCCCTGCTGGACTCCTGGTTTCCATTCGGGCATTCCCTCTATGATACTTACAGCCTCATAATTGCATTCGGGGTCAATTCCTTTCAATACTTCAACATTTGTAACCTGGCCTGTTTCGCTAACCGCAAATGAAATATATACTTTTCCCTCAATACCTTTATCACGTGCCCTGGCAGGATATTTTAAATTTTGTTGCAAATACCTGCGCAGTCCGGTCTCACCTCCCGGAAACTGCGGCATTGTTTCCACAATGGTGAATTCTTTCCGCGGATTTTCTCTGCCTTTATCCTGCTCCGGCATATTATTATTTAATCTGATATGTGCAGGAGGTGCCGACGGGCCGCTCTCAACATTCGCATCGCTGTTTATTACAACCATATCAATTAAAAAGCCTTCATTGGGGTCAGCAATATTCGCGGTAACATTTTGCTCTGCCGGTTCTTCTTCATCTATGGAAATCTCCAGCTCATCATCAAACATATCCTCCGGTTCTATATCCGACAGGTTAATTGTAATGTACTGAAGTTTCTCAGTTACAACAGTTTCGGTCTTATTGGCATCAACAGACTGTTTTGTACTTTTGATTTCTTTCCGGTATTTCGGAACCGGCATCTCAACCTTTTTATCGCCGGAATATTCGGAGATACCGGTATCAAACCTATTAACATAAAATTTGAAATATGAAAAAACGCTAAAAAGGATTATGATAGTTGCTGCTGCCGAAAAATAAAACACCCGGTTATTTCCGATTTTCCTGACTTTTTGGTTTTGCAACAGATTTTTATTCAGATTTTCATTTATTTCGGATATGACGGAATTGAGTTTTTCACTGTCGTTTATAAGCTCTA
>JAOZOC010000688.1 GCA_029933495.1 Bacteroidales bacterium | reverse complement strand
ATTTTTTGTCATCATAAATCTGTCCCACAACAGCCTGCAAATTTCCTTTAAACAGACCATTACCTAATGCAATAACTAAAAGAGCGGAAACCGTAAAGGTTAATCCCAAACCCGGTATTGACATTAAAACATAACCGGCCAGCATTGTAAGCAATCCGATGAAGATCACTCCTTTGTAATTTTTTGTCCGGTCTGCAAATATTCCACCAACTAATGCCAGCCCATAAATCGAGGCATAAAATATGCTGTAAATAACGCCTGCTTTTGTTGGCGTTAGCCCGTATTTGGCAGTCAGGTAGTAAACCAGAATTCCCATCATGGTGTAAAAACCAAATCTTTCACCCATATTTGCAAAGAATGCAACATACAATGACTTAGGATGTCCTTTAAACATAATTCTTAATTTTAATTTATACTTGTTTTATACTATTTCGTCGAAAAGTTGACAAAAATAATTAAAAAAATGAGTTGGCAAAGTTTTGTTAATAAAAAGTAAATTTGAAGATTGTAATTTTTTTTGTAATAAGTTTATCACATTATCGTCTTTAATAAGCATGACCGTTGAAACGTTTAAAATAGAGGTGCTTCCATTGAAGAACAAACTGTACAGATTTGCATACAGATTGTTAAATAACAATATGGACTCGGAAGATATGGTGCAGGATGTTTTATTGAAATTGTGGGCAAGGCGCGAAAGGCTTGGCGAATATAATAATGTTGAGGCGTTTGCAATGGTTGTTATGAAAAATATGTGTCTTGACAAGTTGAAAGCAAAAGGCTACAGGACTGATGATATAGATGACCGGAAACATGATTCGGGTGGTTATTCGCCACATAAAACTCTGGAACTATCGGACACAACGGAGAAAGTAAAAACAATTATTGATGGTCTTCCCGAACATCAGAAAATGATAATTCATCTCCGGGATATTGAAGGATGTGAGTTTGAAGAGATTGCAGAAATATTACAAATGAGCCTGAATACAATCAGGGTAAACTTGTCAAGAGCAAGAAAAAAAGTAAGGGAAACACTGGTAAAAAAATATAGTTATGAATTTACAAGAAATTGATAAGCTGATACTGAAATATGAAAAGGGAGAGACCTCTCTTGAAGAAGAAAGCTTGTTACGCGACTTCTTCAGCGGGGAAGGTATTCCCGTTCATCTGAAAAGCTATCGCGAAATGTTCGGTTTTTTTGATGATGAAGCCGGCAGGACTGTGTCAGCAGATTTTGATGCAAATTTCTTAAATGAGATTGAAAATGGAAAGGTAATTCCAATTACAAAAAACAGAGGTAAAATGACCTATTCTTTGATAGGGATAGCAGCAACAATAGTTATTCTTATAGGTCTGTTTTTTCAGTTTGGCAATAATAATAACAATCAATCTCTTATAAATGACACATATGATGACCCTCAGATTGCTTATATGCAGGCACGCAAAGCGTTGATGGCTGTTTCTGCCAATCTTAATGAGGGGGTTGGAAAATTGTCGAATGTCTCGGAATTTAACGATGGGTTAAGTAACCTGAATGAGATATCAACCTTTGAAACCGGGGTTCAAAGTCTTGAAAAAATATCAATAATGGAAAAATCAAAAAAAATGATAACTTTAAAACAATAACACTATGAAAACATTAAAAATTAATTTTATTCTGTTTGCACTCTTATTTGCACCGGTATTTCTTGCCGCCCAGAATACTACAGATGCCTTATTTGACAAATATTCAGGTAAGGATGGGGTTACTTCCGTGTATATAACCCAGAATATGTTCAGCCTTTTTGCTGATATTGATACTGAGGAGGATGAAGAAGAGTTTACCGATCTGGTAAAAAATCTGAAATACATTAAAATTCTTTCGATTGAGAATGACACACTTGGCAAATACAAAAGTGTAAATTTTTATGATGATGTGATGAAAGGTAAATCGGCTGGAAACTATGAGGAGTTAATGGTAATTAAAAAGGACGGCAAAAATGTAAACTTTTTAATTGCCAAAGATGGGAAAATCATAAAAGAGCTGCTTATGCTGGTTGACGGAAAGGATGAAAAAGTCCTGATAAG
>JAOZOC010000131.1:2268-8080 GCA_029933495.1 Bacteroidales bacterium | reverse complement strand
GGCATATCCACATTACAATCGCGCATAACAGCAATATGATATGAAAGCAGTTGTAATGGAACTGTTGCTAAAAGCGGAACAAAAAGCTCCTCTGTTTCAGGAATCTCAACAACATAGTCTGCCAGCTTTTTTACAGCAGTGTCGCCTTTAGTAACAATAGCAATTATTTTACCATTCCTTGCTTTTACCTCCTGAATATTTGAAACCACTTTATCATAGGTTCCTTTGTTAGTGGCAATAACCACTACAGGCATTTCGCGATCTATTAAAGCAATAGGTCCATGTTTCATTTCAGCAGCAGGATAGCCTTCGGCATGGATATACGAAATCTCCTTTAGTTTAAGTGCACCTTCAAGTGCAACAGGGAAGTTATAGCCTCTACCAAGATAAAGGAAGTTACGGGCATAAGTGTAAATCCGTGCCAGCTCTTTTATCTGGGCATCAACTTTTAAAGTTTCTTTAACTTTTTCAGGAATAACTTCAAGTTCATTAAGAAGCTGACGATATCTTGATATCTCAATTGTTCCTTTACGATGTGCAATATCAAGAGCCATCAGGGTCAGCAAAGTAACCTGCGCTGTGAATGCTTTAGTTGAGGCAACCCCGATTTCCGGACCGGCATGTGTATATGAGCCTGCATGAGTCACCCGTGCAATGGAAGATCCTACCACATTACAAATTCCAAGTATAGTTGCACCTTTTGATTTTGCTAGTTCAATTGCGGCAAGAGTGTCAGCAGTTTCCCCTGATTGAGAAATTGCAATAACAATATCATCTTCATTTATTATTGGATGTCGGTAACGAAACTCTGACGCATATTCAACTTCAACCGGAATACGTGCAAGATCTTCAAAAAGATATTCACCAACAAGACCAGCATGCCAGGATGTCCCGCATGCAATGATAATTATTCTTTTTGCATTTGTAAGCTTATTCTCATAATCGCTTATTCCACCAAGTTTAACAATTCCCTTTTCTGCGTTCAGCCTTCCGCGCATACTATCCATAATCGACTGGGGTTGCTCATAGATTTCCTTAAGCATAAAATGCTCATAACCTCCTTTTTCGAGAGCTTCCAGATTAAGCTCAAGCGACTGAATAAAAGGTGTTTTATCTTTATTATGAATGGTTTTCAATTTTAACTTCTTACCTCGTCTTATACACGCAATCTCTTCCTCTTCAAGATAGACAACCTCCTTCGTAAACTCTACTATCGGAGAAGCATCTGAAGCAATAAAGAATTCATCATCCCCAATCCCTATTACCATAGGGCTTCCTTTCCTTGCAGCAATAAGCAGATCAGGATTGTCTTTAGAAATCACCAAAATTGCATAAGCTCCGATAACCTGATTTAGAGCCATTCTAACCGCTTCCTCAAGAGACACATTTTCATTCATCTGAATATCTTCAATAAGATGTATCAGAACTTCCGTGTCAGTATCGCTATTAAACTGATGCCCGCGGCTTATCATCTCCTCTTTCAGCAAACCATAATTCTCAATAATTCCATTATGGATTAATGCAAGATTCTTTGATTGGGAGTAATGAGGATGAGCATTAATATCATTTGGCTCTCCATGGGTAGCCCATCTGGTATGAGCAATTCCTATTGTTCCATCTATATCTTTCCCTTGAACAAAGTTCTCAAGATCCGATACTTTTCCCTTTGTTTTATAAAGCTTGAGATCGGAATCAACAATAGCAATACCTGCACTGTCGTAACCGCGGTATTCAAGTCTGTATAACCCTTTCATTAAGATTGGGAAAGCCTGTTTAGGCCCGAGATATCCAACTATTCCACACATTTTGTATTAGATTTATAACGTGCAAAGATAAATATTTTAATAAGAGAACGGGAAATATTATTTTTAGTTCAATATTGTATAGGTGATTTTTAGAATGATGGGAGACGGCAATGATGAATCTGTACCATAAAGCTCCACTCCTTCAGCATTTACAGACTTGCCATTCGAGAAAAGCACCATACCATAATCAGGTTCTCCATTTAGCAGAGATTGAATATGATATGTAAGTCGATATTGATATGCATTCATGTTTTCAACATACTTTCCGCCAAAATGTGCTTCACCTTCATGGTAGTCTTGAGGAGGAGTAAGTTTTCCATCTGCATTATAGCTAAAAAGAACTAAACTGCTAGGGACTCCATAATCCTCAACTGAAGTCACAACCGGTAATATCAATTTTGCCTCATTCACAGTTATAACATTTGATTGAGCCCATTCGGCAAGACCGGAAAAATTAAGTAGTGTTTTTACACCTCCCAAACTTTGGAGGAACAATTTTTCCGAACCAAGAGATGTGTCGCCACTAACAATCATCTGCTTAAATGTTTGATTTTTGCTTAACGAATAGTCATGGTTAAAACGTCCCACCCTTGCACTATTTAGATTAATATTAAAAGTATAACTTAATGAATCAGTCGAGTCATTATGATAATAAAGCTGCACATTAGAATTAGCATCCAGAAGGTTAAAATACAAGATGGCACCAACACTGCCTGTCCAGCTATTTTGAATTTCACTTTTTACATACAGCCCTTTAAAAAAATCTACAAATTTATCTTTGTCAGTAAAACTCTCATAATTACTTGTATCCATAATGGGATCTGTAAAAAACTCATTTAGCGGTATTCTTAACCTTCCGGGCACTTCTACCGAATCAACAATGATATTATCCGGATTAGGGACAAAATAAATATCTGAAAGTTCCTGCAAACTGTCATACCCAATAAAAGAATTGGAAAAATATGATGAATCAAGATAAAAATCATCTGTAACTCTAAAAACTGTCAAATGCTGCTGAGTAAGAATATTACCATAGTAGCTATTGTAAACAAGTGTAAGCACAGCCGAGTCAGCGACAGGATTATCTCCAAAATCAGGTGACACTGTTGACAAACGTATTTGAGTATAAAAACTTGTAGTTGTTTTTCCAAAATTATTGGTAATCATACTTCCCAATAAATTTAAGGATGTCTCATCAGAAACTACTGAATCTTCAATGGCTGAATATGCTGAAATTATAAAAGCAGTATCAGCCCCAACGAATAACTGTTCATTTTCAAGAAGCTCCAAGCCAATTTGTTCCGGCTTTTTATTGCAGGAAGAAATTAAAATTGCCAATAATAAAAGGAGGGGAATTAAAGACCCTGTAAATCTTTTGTTTTTTTTCAATCTAAAAAAATTAATCTGTTATACCTAAAATATCTATTTGTAAAAATCTTCACCCAAAATTTGATCATAAAAATCATTATATGTCTGAATATATGTATCCATTGGCTGATTTTCAAGATAAGGTTTACCACATTTCTTCATATATTCTTGCAATTCCGGATTAATATTTTCGTCTCCTTCAGTCACTGCATCCGAAAAATCAATTGCAGCTTTCATCAGGTTAACGTAGGTGGGGTCTTTATAGTGTGTAAGATCTTTATTTGTTATTCCTTCCAATTTAACTTTTTTTGAAAAATTGGAGTTCAGTGTTTCTGCAAAACCATCATTATAAACCGAAGTGATGATTTTTGCATCGCTGAAAATCGGGTTATCTTTAAATGCCCTTTTAATATATATAGGAACAAGGCTTGTCATCCAGCCATGACAATGAACAATGTCAGGTGCCCATCCTAATTTTTTAACAGTCTCCAAAACACCTCGTGAAAAGAAAATTGCTCTTTCTTCATTGTCAGCGAAAAATTTTCCATTTTTATCTGTTAGCGTGAATTTCCTCTGGAAAAAATCTTCATTATCAATAAAGTAAATCTGCATTCTTGCCTGTTGAATTGAGGCGACTTTAATAATTAAAGGATGATCATTGTCATCAATTATGAGATTCATACCTGATAAACGAATTACCTCGTGTAGTTGATTCCTCCTTTCATTAATACTTCCAAACCGTGGCATAAATGTCCTGATTTCCCGCTTTTTCTCCTGGGTACCTTGTGGCAAGTGGCGGCTAACTAAACCCATATGGCTTTCTGGCAGGTAAGGTGTGATTTCCTGGGAAACAAATAAAATCTTTGCTTTCTTCATAATTTTAAAATTGATGCTTTTAAAAGGGCTGCAAAAGTATAAAAAAAATCTCTTATATACAAGAATTTCAAATTCAGATTTTTAATACAAATTTTATTTGGTGATTCCAATTGAACCCGAAGTAAATTATTAAGAATATAAAATGTTTGGCTAGCTGAGTTTTTTTTGCTATTCAGGATTTTTTTTTTACTTTTGCACTTGAATTCATAAAAAAATTAAAAACCATTTAACTATGAAACACTTTACTTTATTTTTACTGGCTGGCTTCCTGATGATTACAGGAGCAAAGTTTGCATATGCGCAGCCTGCAAATGATGATTTTGCAAATGCAATTACAATTCCACATCAATCCAATTGGTGTTCTGCTGATGCGGCATATACCAATGTTGACGCAACCGGAGATCTTAATGCAGGCTCCTGCTGGGTTATTAACCCACCGGAAAGAAATGTCTGGTTTAAATTTCAGGCTAATGCCTCAATAGCAAAAGTTACTGTTAAAACAGATGGAAGCTTTGGAACAATAAGGAGAATTAATGCGGCTATCTGGGAATCTGATGGTACTACGGAAGTAGTTTGTGGTGTATTTAAGGATCCGTATGATAGCATTGTTCTGCAAACTATGAACCTTGTCTATGGGCAATGGTATTACATTTCGGTGGATAACCAATGGCCTGCTGTCAGTGGAACTTTCACTATCTGTATGGATATGGCAGTTGACTATGATTATTATGAAGGAGCAATTGAGATCTCCCATCAAACAGGGTGGTTCTCAGGTCTTGCCGAATATACTACAGTCGGAGCGACACCTGACAGAAATGCAGGCTCTTGCTGGCCCGACCCTGTCCAGTTTAACAGATGGTTCAGATTTCAGGCAACCTCAACTGAAGCTGATTTTATTGTTGAATCAGGTGGAGCATATGGAACAGCCTCCAGATTTAATGTTGCATTGTGGGAATCCGACGGCACAACTGAAGTTGCCTGTGGCACTTATAGCTGGCCGAATTTCAATCTGACCAAGGTTAACGCTACCGGCCTTACTATTGGCAACTGGTATTATATTTCGGTTGATAATAATGATGCAATTAACAGGGGTACTTTTTCAATCGGCTTTGTCGATTATGATTGGTATGAAGGAGCTATTGAAATTCCTCATACTAACGGATGGTGCAGCGCAGATGCTGAGTATACTACGGTAGATGCTACACCTGACAGGAATGCAGCCTCATGCTGGAATACGGCTCCTTATTACAACAGATGGTTTAAATTCCAGGCGACTGACCCTGTTATTAAACTAACTGTTAAACGTGGTGGCCCTTCTAACCAGTTTGGTACTATCAGGAGGATTAATGCTGCTATTTGGGAAGACGATGGCACTACGGAAGTGGTTTGTAAAAGATATATTGGCAATGACGATAATGTGGAGCTACAATATCTGAATCTTACTGTTGGAGACTGGTATTATGTCTCGGTTGACAATAACTACTCATATTATAGGGGTAGCTTTACTCTCTGTATGGAAACTACTGTTGATTACGACTTCTACGAAGGGGCTGTTACTATTCCTCATACTGACGGTTGGTGTAGTGCAGATGCTGAGTATTCAACTTATGGTGCAACTTCTGACAAGAATGCTGCTTCCTGCTGGAATACGGCTCCTTATTACAACAGATGGTTTAAATTCCAGGCGACTGACGCGATTATTAAGTTGACTGTTAAACGTGGTGGCCCTTCTAACCAGTTTGGTACTATCAGGAGGATTAATG
>JAOZOC010000131.1:0-2168 GCA_029933495.1 Bacteroidales bacterium | reverse complement strand
CTGACAAGAATGCTGCTTCCTGCTGGAATACGGCTCCTTATTACAACAGATGGTTCAAGTTTCAGGCGACTGCAACAGGAAAAGCAACAATTACAGTTCTTAGAGGAGGTTCTTATGGTACGATAAGAAGAATTAATGTTGCATTATGGGAATCGGACGGAATAACAGAAGTCGCGTGTAACAGGTATGTTGGAAATGATGACAATGTAACTATTCAGGTTACAGGATTAACCGAAAATGACTGGTATTACATCTCTGTTGATAACAACTATTCATATTACAGAGGTAGTTTCTCATTATGTGTTGATGATGACAGAGTTAAATGGGTTGGAAATATAAGTAACGACTGGGGTAATGCAGGAAACTGGAGTGGAGGAATTATTCCTTCGGTTACAGATGATATTGTATTGTCAGAAGGCCGGACTTATTATCCTGAAGTAAATACTGGTGCAAATGCAAATGTTAAAAGTCTGATTCTGAAGCCGAGTACATATCTTTCAGTTCCAACAGGAAAAAGTCTGGTAGTAATAAACGAGCTTATTCTTGAGTCTGATGCAACTGGTAATTCATCAATAATTGATAATGGTAGCCTGTTCTATGACAATACAAAGTCAGCTTATCAAACTTATCTGACTGATGACACCTGGCATCTGATATCTTCACCTGTTACAAATGCCATGAGTAGCGTGTATCTCAGTATTTATCTTAAATATTTTACAGAGACGGACAGTTTGTGGCACTATATCACTTCAGTGAATCATACTCTGACACCAGGACAAGGATTTGCTGACTGGGCTGCAAGCAGTTTAACTGGCCCGACAACTGTAACCTACACCGGTGCATTCAATACTGGCGATGTAACTCCACCGGCTTTAACATATACGCCTGGAGCAGGTACCGGGGATGGCTGGAACCTTCTTGGTAATCCTTATCCATCTGCTATTGAATGGAACAGTAACTGGACAAGAACAAATATTGATGCTACCATTTATGTTTATAATGGTGATGATGGCCAGTATTATAACTGGAACTCAAATACAAATCTGGGATCTATGGGTAATGGAGAAATTCCTCCTGCACAAGGATTCTGGGTTAAAGCAAATGCTACTTCGCCTTTGATTACAATTCCACAAAGCGAAAGAGTTCATACAACAAAGAATTTCTATAAGAGTTCAGGTTCAAAGGCAAATGTTCTAAATCTTGCAGTTAGCGGAAACGGATATGGAGACAGGATGATCGTAGGATTCAATAATTCGGCAACAGAAAGTTTTGATAGCGAATTTGATGCATACAAAATTCCAGGGAATATTGAAGCACCACAGATGTATGCTGTTGAGGGTGATTACAGTCTCTCAATGGATATTCTGCCGATATTGGAAGAAGTTATCGTTTCTGTTAATTTCACAGTTGGTGCTGATGGAACATACACAATAACTGCCAGTGATGTTGAAAGTTTTGCCGGGGGTACAGAGATTTATCTTGAAGACCTTGCTGAAGACAAGATGATAAACCTTAATAAAACAAAGGTTTATGAATTCGTGGCAACACCATTGGATGATGCAGACAGATTTCAGCTCCACTTTGGATTTAAGTCTGGCTTTGAAGAGCCTGAGTCAAATGAGCTTTTATCTGTTAAAATATACTCTGTAAATAAAGATGTTTATGTTGCAGTTCCTGAATCAATAACAGGCAACATCGAAGTCTATGACATTATGGGCCAATTGGTTGTTGAAAAATCTGCAATCAGCGGAACATTAAATAAAATCAGAATTCATGATAACCCGGGTATCTACATTGTAAGAATGATGGACACTGATAAGGTTTATTCTGAAAAAGTATATATCAAATAATACCAAAGAATAGTATTATTATAAAATCCCGATAGAAATCTATCGGGATTTTTTTGTATTGCCGATTTTAATTAATTTTGACAGAAATTATAATTTGTAAATAAATTGCGTAATTTAATAGAAATAATATTCGTTTTATTTTTTTTCCTTTCTGTCTCTTTTGCGGCATTCGGCCAAATTGCAATAAATGAACTTTGCCCGCGTAATGCTACAACAATAGCTGATGAGGATGATGAATATCCCGATTGGTTTGAGCTTTACAATACCGGAGAGGAGTCAATTTCTTTGATTAACTGGTCTGTTTCTGATAATCCGGAG
>JAOZOC010000687.1 GCA_029933495.1 Bacteroidales bacterium | reverse complement strand
AACATTTCAATTAATTGTTTGATTATTTGAATATTAATAATTTGAATTTGTTTAGGATTTTGGTATTAGATATTTGGGCTTTAATAAATATCTTGCATAAAACACACGGCCTGCCCCTATTTTCGGGAAATATTAGAAATAAGATACTAATGCTATAGCTCCGGAAATCACCGGCTGATTAGGGCAAGAAGCAAATATCCTGCGTAATAAAAACAAAATTACTTACGTATATAAGAACGGGCTGCAATAAATTTGCAGCCCGCCTGTCTAACTAAAAATGGATTATGAAGAGACTAATTTACTATTTTGACAATCTTTTGGATGCTTACGTTACTTCCTGTCTGTAAAGAACAGATGTAAACACCGGCTGGCAGATCATCAAGAGCCAGGTTGATCTTGTGATCTCCGGCACCTTCATAATTCTGTGATATTGCTCTCACCTCTACACCATTGGAATTGTAGATTTTTACGGAAACCTGTCCACCCGTTGAAAGAGTGAAACTGATAGTTACTTCCCTGTTAAACGGATTTGGAAATATGGTATAATTTTGATCTTCTGTTGTTGTTATATCCCCTGAACCAACTTCGGCATCTTTCAGGAATCCATACCAGCCAAGCGAATCGAGGATAGCGACCGGATTCGAGAGATGTAAGTCGTGACAGGTAAAATCGCCTGACAACTCAAAGTATCTCTTGTATGTATGATCACCGGTCAGGAATATATAAAGCGAATCCTCATCAAACTCGTCCATTAACATATCGCCCGTATAGCTAATGATGGTCAGTTTGGTTTTGTTATGTTTTTCAAATATTTCCTCATCTATGGAAGGTCTTGGTCTGAAAGGGTATGGAGCGGGAGGTTCATATCCTGCGATTTCAAATACCAGCGGGCCGGGTTCCATAGCACAATACCCCTCAGCCGTAACATCAGCAGGTGTAGGTGCACCGGGAACGGTTGCAGGTGGCTGATGGGTTTCGTTGGTGAAGAATATAAAATGGAATACCTGATCAGGAATAGCAAGCATAGTGCCGTATCCGGGGAAATAACCGGCAAACTGGGCAAGGCTTCCGCCCTGGCCGCTGGTGATATGATACCACGGACTTGGAGCAGCAGGAGCCGGTGCAAAAAGTATTGCCCTTTTGATTTTGTATTCCTTCCAGAGTGTTGTACCCTGATCTATCATTCTTTGTTGCATCAATTGAACCCAGAGTCCGCCCATACTATGTCCCATAATTGTTCTTGGTTTTATTTTCATCTCTGCAAGTCTGTCGAGAGCATTAAATATGATATTAACATAATCTTCCGAATAGAGGCTTTCAATCAGAACGCCATTGCCTTCAGGTAATCCGCTTCCTCCTCTACCCGGCATATCAATTGCATAAACCTGGCTGATATTATATCCCAGCACATCAGTCTCGAATAATGCCTCTGAAAATGGTTTCCAGGTATTTGCAGTGTGCGACATACCGTGAATCGCAAACACTCTTCCTCCGTTATAATTGGGATGTATAGCGTTTTCATTGACATATACATTGACATTGATATCTATTGTCACGCCAGGCTCAACTTCCACATCTTCAAGAAGAATACTATAGTCCGACATATAAGGCGGGGCTGTATTCAGAGCTTCAACAATAGCCTCAGGATCGGCAATATGTGTATCATGGCAGGTTTCGTCTCCCATTACTTCAAATATATGTTTATGCTTTTTATCACCCGTCAAATACTCATACAAAACTTCCACCTCGGCAGGATTCATCATCTTATCATATTGATCGGTAACAATATTAAGTTTCACTCCGTTACTCATCTTAAAAATTCCTTCATCTACTTCCGGTCTTGGTTTGTATGGATAAGCAGAAGGAGGAAATCCTAGATTTGCCGGATCCATCCCAGAAAGCTGTAAAAGTATTGGGCCAGCTTCAATACTATTATACCCATTGGCTAACACCTCTCCAGGAGTTGGAGCTCCTGGCACCATTTGAGGGGCAAAATAGCAACAGGTATTGGTGAAAAAAACATAAGGCCAAACATAAAATGGCAAGTTAAGATAAATACCGTAATCT
>JAOZOC010000130.1 GCA_029933495.1 Bacteroidales bacterium | reverse complement strand
AGGCTCAACAGATGAATTTGACGGTAATTACGATGCCCTAAAACTGTTTGCCGACAATATTCAGCAAGTTTATACATTAACTCCGTCAGGCAGTGAACTTGCTATCAGCACATTGCCGGAAATCAACGAAGACCTCGTTGTCCCGGTGTCATTCAATGCTGACGCAGAAGGAACTTACACCTTTACTTTCACGGAGCTGGTCGGATTTGACCAGCAGGGCGACCTCTTTATTGAAGACCTTCTGACAGGCGATATTCAGGAAGTGGATGAGAATACGGTCTATACATTTGAGCATTCACCATTGAATGATGATAACAGGTTTCTGCTGCACTTTAGTAACTCTCTTGGAGTTGATGATAATGCAAGCACCCTTGTATCAATACATTCATACGGCAACATTGTCTATGTTAACAGACCTGCCAACTTCATAGGGGACATTTCAATCTACGATATGCTCGGCCAGGAGATCATCACACAAAAAGCCAGCGGTGAAGGTCTGATGAGCATTCCTGTAACGAACGGAACGGGATATTATGTTGTAAAGGTTCAGTCGGATAATAATTTGATTACACGAAAGGTGTTTATTAAGTAAATTTTTTTATTTCCTAATGATAAAAGCCCTTCAAATTAATGAAGGGCTTTTGTTTTTATTAAATATTTTATTAAATTTGCCACCTCAAAATCACTTAACAACTAAAATCATTTTACTATGAAAACATTTACAAGAGTTTTAATAGCATTTCTGGGATTGACATTTGGACTTTCCCCTTTTTTAACTGCACAGAACAATTGCCTGAACTTTAATGGTGATGATCAATATGTTTATTATGGGGAGACGGCCTCTCTCAATGTTGGAAATATTACACTGGAAGCCTGGGTTAAGCTTGATTCATTAAAACCAGGAGTCATAATTGCCAAACCCGGTGCTTATTATTTACGACTTAAAGATTGATGCCGGTATTTACAATTCGGCAGATGCTGCCTGGCATACGGTTACAGGGACAACTTCATTAGACACAAGTATCTTTTTTCATATTGCTTTTACCTTTGACGGTTCTGAATTGATTGTTTATTTAAATGGACTGGCTGAAAATTCAGAAACCTATACCGGAACAATTAACCCTTTTTTAACCAATGGCTTATATGCGGGTAATCAGTTCTTTATTGATGATTTTTCCGACTATATAAACCCCGATGATGACCTTATGATATATGGCCATGAAAACTACAGTACTCATACTCCGCCAACGGCAAAGCAGGAGATTGATATCACAAACCAGCGATATCATTTTATGGGAGATAATGATACTGTTAATGTGGAAGATGAAGCAATTTCATATATTAAAGGGTTTTCTTCAAAAGACCATATTGTGGAGGTTAAAGAGCTTTGGGCGCAGCTTGAAGGCAATACATATATTTCGCAAAGATTCAACGATGTATCTGATAAATATGAAGTTGCCTGGGACCCTGAATGGAATAGTATCGCTTTTAATAAAGTTGTTAATGATGTATGGACAAGTCTGTTCTCAATATGGATTGGCTGGCCAAATCCAATTCAAATTAACCAGTGGAGGACAGTAAAATCAAAGATCACAACTCTTGAAACGACAAACAGAATACAGGCATGGTATGATGATATTTTACAAATTAATCTTACCGATCCGGATTTAAGCTATACAGGGCTGGCATTAATAACTCACGATCACGATTATGAAGATTTCAATTACGATATTTATTATGATGACTTAACTGTTTTAATCCCTCTTAATGGCTCGGTTGATGAAATGCGTGTTTGGGATATTGCACGGAGTGAATCGGAAATCAGGAAGAATATGTACAGGGAAATCCCAAATTCTGCCGGTGAGTCCGACCTTATAGCTTATTATAAATTCAATGAGACAAGCGGATCTGTTGCAGATAATTCGGCAGGCACTTCTGGTCTGGACGGAACACTAAATAATATCAGTAACTCAAATTGGGTAACATCATCTGCTTTTGCAGGACCAAAATATTGTCTGGATTTTGACGGAGTCAACGACTATGTAAATATAGGCATCGGGCCAAATAGTGTTATGACTGTTGAGTTTTGGATTAATCCGGTCTCCTCAACCGAATATATCATTGATTTTAATGGGAGTACTTATATCCAGGCTGTCTCAGGTGTTTTAAATGCTGTCGGATTTACTGATCCCGTTATTTTTGTTAATGGTATTGAGACACAGGATATTACATCCGGAGAATGGCAACATGTTGCTGTGACTTCTTCTGTCCCAGTTAATGCCAGCGATTTTGACATTGGTATTGCCGGGTCGGGCGGTAACAATTTTGAGGGGAAGATTGATGAAGTGCGTTTATGGAGTGATGTAAGAACGATGAAGGAAGTACGTGAGAATACGTGTAAATCATTGACAGGGCATGAAGATAATCTTGTTGCATATTACAATTTTGATAACATTAAAGGAAGTAAATTGCAGGATTTTCATACGGGCGCTTCATTTTATGATGGCAATCTTATAAATATGGAAGATGTGGACTGGGTAAGCTCTTGTGCCTTCAACACATGGCTGAATACAACAGATACGGATTGGGACACTCCAACAAACTGGAGTTGTAATTCAATACCTGATGCGACATCCAATGTGGGTATTTGTAATTATCTTGGAGGTAATGATCCGCAGATTTCAGGAATATCAGCAGTTAGCATTTTAGTTGTTGAGGATGGGGCTACATTGACTGTCACTTCATCAAATACATTAACAAATAATAAAAACTTTTTTGATTATGGAATAGTAACCGGTGGCGGTGGAATATTAAATAATGGTTTTCTTGAAGTTGCTGGTGAGTTTAGCTGTGATAACCTTACAATTAATTCGGGTAAATCCACCTGTATTGATGCAGGAGGTGTAATGACAATTAATGGCACTCTTTTAAACAATGCTGGAGCTGACGGGCTTTTACTTAAAACAGATGCAACGGGAACAGCCTCATTAATTCATAACTCGACTGGAGTTGAAGCCAGAGTCCAGCAGTATTTGTCGGCTGATGACTGGCATCTGGTTTCCCCTCCTGTGGCTGGCGCCGAGTCAGGTGTTTATTTAGGCCTCTATTTGTATGACTGGTCTGAATCAGATTCCGTATTTTACGAAATAACAGAAACAAACTACGACCTTGATGTAACTCATGGGTATTATGCTTACTCAAAAAATTCGATTTCGTCACCGACAGATGTTGAATTTTCAGGCACTCTTAATACCGGTGATAAACCTGTAGCCTGGATGACCTATACTCCACAAAATTATTCCGGACAGGATGGCTGGAATCTTGCAGGAAATCCATATCCTTCAGGACTGAAATGGGATAACACCTGGTCACAATCTAACCTGACACCAACAGTTTATGTATTTGATGCGGCAGGAAGTGGAAACTGGCTGCATCATAATTATTCAAGTTCAATCGGTAATACTTTGCCAAATGGTGAAATACCTCCGACCCAGGGATTTTTTGTTTGGGCAACTTCATCACCGCCCTCAATGACTATTCCAAATAGTGCAAGGGTTCATACTTCAAATATTTTTTATAAGAATAGTGAAATATTAGAAGATGTTTTCTCTATAAAAATTGCCGGGACTTTAAATGGTTATTATGATCAGATTACCTTTGGAATAAACAATGAAGCAACTGATGATTTCGACAATCAGCTTGATGCTTATAAATTAATGGGTTTCAATGATGCACCTCAACTCTATTCATATAATCAGGAAACCAAATTTTCAGTTGATCAGTTTCCGGAATTTCCCGGAAGTAAGTCCATAGCTCTTGGAATTAAAGTAGGTACATCTTCCGAATATTCTTTTAATGTTGAAAATTTAGAGTTTTTTAATTCTGAAATAGCAGTTTATCTCGAAGATATGGTTAGCGGTGCATTCATTGATTTGAGAGAGAATCCGGAATATACATTCTTTGCTGAAGCAGGGCTTGCAGAGTCAAGGTTTGCTGTACATTTTAATCCTGATCTGTTGGATATTAATTCGTCTGTTTTGGAGAAAGATATTAATATTTATTCTTTTAGCAATAAAGTATTTATCAACTACCTGCCTGAAACTTCAGGAATTGTCACAATTTACGATGTTTCTGGAAAGATGGTTGCCAAAGGAAATGTAATTCACGGATTAAATGAGTTAAGTTTAAATTCAAACAAAGGTTATTTTATTGTTAAAGTAGTTTCTCAGGAATCTGTTGTAACGAAAAAGGTTTTTATTCAATAAAATTGTTTTTGTTTCATAATGATAAAAGCCCTTCCCATTCGGGAGGGCTTTTTTATTTAACGTTATTGAAGATTAATATGGTTAATTGGATATTTCTTATTATGTTTGTGGCCAAACAAATCAAGGTGGTAGTTAAAATTTAGTCAAATTTAATATTATTTAATTTTAATAACAAGTAATTATGAGAAAATTACATTTACTTTTTGCATTTCTTTTTTTTGGTTTATTAATAAGTCAAGAAAGTATAGCCCAGGTTATTTCCTATACGGATAGTTGGGGAAAACAAGGATTAATTCTTCAAAAGCAGGCAAAGGGAGGAGTTGAGGTTAATTATTCAATAACAGAATTCTATTTTGAGGATGTAAATGTTAATGATGAACAACTGATTTCAGTCAAATTACCAGGGGTTTTTCTACCGAATGATGAAGGTGTACCGGATTTGCCAGGCGTGGGTAAATATATTGCTATCCCTCAAGGTTCGGAGGCAACACTAAAGGTTATTGCAGCAAGAACGGAAACCATAACTGATGTTGAAATTGCTCCTGCGCCGCGTATCCCGTTGGACACGGATAAGGGGCCTCTGTTTTATGAAAAGAATATGAAGATATATTCAAGGGATGAATTTTATCCGAAAAACCCTGTGATTATTTCAGAGAAAACAAATATTCGTGGAGTTGACGTTGTAATGTTGGGTATTACACCTTTCCAATACAATCCTGTTTCTAAGGAGTTAATTGTTTATAGGGATATTCAGGTTGAAGTAACATTTACCGGAGGTAATGGTCATTTTGGTGATGACAGATTAAGAAGCAGATGGTGGGATCCGATATTACAAGAGACGGTACTAAATTATAAATCATTACCAAAAGTTGATTATAACAAACCACATAATACAAATTCAAAGTCTCCTGATTATGAATACCTGATTATTATACCGGATATTGCATCTTATCATTCCTGGGCTGATTCTATAAAGCTATTTCGTAATTTACAAGGAGTAAATACGGGAATAGTTACCACAACTGAAATCGGAGGAAACACAGTATCAGCAATTGAATCTTATGTTGATAACGCTTACAATACATGGGATGTACCACCTTCAGCTGTGCTATTACTTGCTGACTATAGTACTGGTTCTAATGGCATTACATCACAATCATATACACATCCTGCAGGATATCCTGATTTTGTTTCTGACAACAGATTTGCTGATGTCACTGGTAATGATTTGCCTGATATTGCATTTGCCAGAATAACTGCGAATGATGCCTCCCAGCTTGAAGTGATGATAACTAAATTTCTTGATTATGAACGAAATCCGCCATCAGATGCTGGTTTTTATGATCATCCGATAACTGCTCTAGGCTGGCAAACAGAAAGATGGTTTCAGATATGCTCTGAAGTTGTTGGAGGGTTTTTAAAAAATGTAAAAGGGAAAAACCCGGTTAGGATTAATGCTGTTTATGGAGGTGACCCTACAAGTGATCCCTGGTCAACTGCAACAAATACTTCAACCGTTGTAAATTATTTTGGGCCATCAGGTTTGGGATATATTCCAGCAACTCCGCAAGAACTTGGTGGTTTTTCGGGCGGAACAGCTACCGATGTTGTTAATGCGATCAATAATGGTTCTTTTATGTTGCAACACCGTGATCACGGCTCTTATACAGGTTGGGGTGAGCCAGCCTTTAATACTTCAAGCATTAATTCTTTAACAAATGTGAATAACAAATTACCATATATCTTTTCTATTAATTGTGAAACTGGAGCCTTTCATCGTTCCTCCGAGTGTTTTGCAGAGAAATTTCACCGATATACTTACGGAGGACAAAACAGCGGAGCTTTAGGTATATTGGCTGCCACCGAAGTTTCTTATTCATTTGTTAATGACACTTATATGTGGGGAGTGATGGATAATCTGTTTCCTGATTTTATGCCTGCTGAAAATACGGCATTCCCTGTAAACTATGTTATGCCGGCATTTGGAAATGCCGCTGGCAAGCATTTTTTATATCAATCGAGTTGGCCTTATAATTCAGGTGATAAGCAAATAACCTACAGGCTGTTCCATCATCATGGTGGTGCTTTCCTGACATTATATACCGAGGTTCCTCAAAACTTAACAGTTGTTCATGATCCTGTCTTGATTGCAGGTGCTACGACTTTTTCTGTTACAGCGGATGCTGGGTCCCTGATTGCTCTGACAGTTAATGGAGAAATTATTGGAACGGCTGACGGTACAGGTTCTGCTGTTGCCATAATGATTCCTGCTCAAAGCCCTGGTAATGTTATGATTGTAACCATTACAAAGCAAAATTATTACCGCTATTCAGCAAATGTGAATATTGTTGCTGATGGTATATACGCTGAATTTTCAGCGGATGATACAAGCCCATGTACCGGAAGTACGGTTAATTTTACTGACCTCTCTTTCGGAACAATATCATCCTGGAGTTGGTCATTTCCAGGAGGAACGCCATCAAGTTATAATGGTCAAAACCCTCCACCTGTTACGTATAATTCTGCAGGTATCTATGATGTGTCTTTAGTAATCTCAGATGGTTCGGATACAGATACTGAAACAAAAACAGGCTATATAACAGTAACAGATGTAGTGGCAGATTTTTCAGGAACATCTACAACGGTAATTGCCGGGAATACAGTAACATTCACCGATAACTCAGGATGTAACCCCACATCATGGAGCTGGTCTTTCCCCGGAGGAACACCCAGTTCTGCTTCCGGACAAGGACCACATACAATCGCATATAATACTGTCGGAACATATGATGTTTCATTGCAGGTTTCCAATGGAAATGGCTCAAATACCGAAACCAAAACAGATTACATTGATGTAATTAATTGTAATTATTGTTCTTCAGCGGGTTCAACTTATGACGAAGAATGGATAAGTAATGTGACATTTAACACAATAGATAATGCAACAGCCCATCCGGCAGGATATAATGATTACACATCTATTTCGACGGATATTGTACCCGGGTTGGCTTATTCAGTTTCTGTAACCTGTTCTTCAACCGGAGATTGGACAGAAAATTATTTTGTGTTTATTGACTGGAATCGTGATTGTGATTTTGATGATCCCGGAGAAACATATGATTTGGGACAAACAAGTGGTGCAGGTACCAGAACTTTGAGTATAACTGTCCCGGCTAATGCTGTTAATGGCACAACGCGTATGCGTGTTTCGTTAAAATATGGCTCTGACCCTGGACCATGTGAATCATTTAATTATGGTGAAGTAGAGGACTATTCTTTGAAGATAGTCCAACCCGGCCTGTGGAAAGGTATTATATCAACCGACTGGAGTGCTGATTCCAACTGGGATGATGGCAATATTCCTATTGTCGGAACTGATGTTACAATACCCGCTTATCCTTCCGGTGGAAACTATCCCGAAACAAACTCAGGCTCAGGTGCCGAGTGTGCAAATCTGACCATAGAATCAGGTGCTCACCTTTTTATTCCACCGGGCAAATCATTAACAGTCAACGGAACTTTGACCAACAATGCAGGCCCTGACGGTCTTGTCCTTGAGGCAAACTCTTCTGGGGTTGCATCATTGATTAACAACACTTCTAATGTTGCAGCAAAGGTCCAGCAGCATCTCTCTGCAGATGCCTGGCATTTGGTTTCATCTCCTGTTGCAGGCGCTCAGTCAGGTGTTTATACGGGCATATATTTATATGACTGGTCCGAATCAGATTCTGTTTTTACAACTATCACCTCAATTAGTTTTGACCTTGATGTAACTCACGGGTATTATGCTTACTCAAAAAATTCGATTTCGTCACCGACAGATGTTGAATTTT
>JAOZOC010000686.1:934-2072 GCA_029933495.1 Bacteroidales bacterium | reverse complement strand
CCGCCTTTAACGGAACCGGGTTGACCATTATCAATCCGGTCAACGGCGAAACAATCGTTGTTGAACCCTGGGAAACACAACACAACCTGAACGTGGCCACCCCTATCTTTGCCGATGGGAAATTATATATTTCTACATGGAATGCCGGAATTGTTGTTTTTAATACATTGACTGAAGAATTTGAAAGAACAATAGGCCCTTATGCTTCTGATCCTGATGACTTTTTCCCGGCTCCGGTTGAGCCGAACATTTTTAAATCGAAAACGGAAATGTGGATTTCATCCCAAAAGGGAATTGGAATTTACGACACGAAAGAAAATAGTTTGAAGATTATTAAATCGTTTATTAATGAAGCAGGCAGGGGATTTATGCAGAAGATTAAATATGTGAATGATATTTCTCTTTGGATGGTTTCGGAATACGGGGTTTTTAAATATAATATATCACCTCTTATTTTTGAAAATCATTTTCTTGCTCCTGTAGATGAAAAACATTGGTTTATATCTCAGGCACTTTATGAAGATGCTGCTGCCAAAAGATTATATATAGGTTTTGCCAGAGGGCAGGGGCTTCATTATTTTGACTTAAAGAATAACAGATTCGGGCAAATACAGCTTCCGAAAAGAGTATTAAACGAGAACAATATTCGCGATTTTGCTGAACTTCGGGATGGCACCTTACTTATTTTGTGTCCCGACGAGATTTATAAACTCTCAGCAGACGGAAATAGTGTGATACCCTTCAATGTCCAATATGATAAATTACCACTGTTTTCGGATATGAAAGTTGACGGAAAAGGTGATGTTTGGATTTCAGGAAAAAACTCAGGATTATATAGATTTGATTATGAGAATGTAGTATTGAAAAGGATTGTTAAAGTACAAAATTACTTTCACAATAAAGGTTTTTCTCCTGTTCTCCGTAAACTGTCAATTGATAAATATAACAAGGTTTGGTTCATTACAAATATTTCTTACGGCTATTATGATCCTAAAAAGAATACTGTTAATTATTTTGATGGTAAGAGTAAATTAAATTTAAATTGTTTTTACCAGGATTCGCCTGATACTATTTGGGCCGGTATTAAAAAAGGTGGAATCGGTCATATTGACCCTGATTCCCCTGAAAAAGGAGTACA
>JAOZOC010000686.1:0-924 GCA_029933495.1 Bacteroidales bacterium | reverse complement strand
GTGTTCTACAACTTAACTCATTCCGGAATTGAGCGGTTGGCAGGGGAAAATTCAAAAATTGTCGTTTTTAACGATAACGATGGTTTGGTTAAATTTGATAAATGGTCAAACCGTGACCCCACTGAATCCGCTAAGCTGCTTAAATTGTCGGATGGAAGGATAGCTATATTATACAGGCGCGGAATCGGATTTTTCAATTCCGGTGATCTGCGGAAAAAGAATGTTGTATTCAAACCTTATATCAGCTCTTTAAAGATATTTGACACGGAAGTGAAATTGAAAAATATTTTTTTAACTAACAGAGAGATACAACTTGATTATAATCAAAACTTTATATCATTTGATTACTCTGTCCTGGATTTGGAGAACGGGAAAGATATTGAACTGTCTCACAAACTGACAGGTGTTGACAGGGAATGGACGACAACAGCAAACAACAGTGTTAATTATGTAAATTTACCACCCGGCAATTACAGTTTTATTGTCCGTGCAAAAAGTAAATCTGACTCTGGAAATATCAGGGAAACTTTTCTGAATATGTTAATTCATCCGCCATGGTGGAGAACCTGGTGGGCAATCACTTTTTTTGGTCTGTTGCTTGCGCTTGTGTTTTATACCGTATATTCAGTTCACCTCAGAAGATTACTTGCCCGAAAGGAAACATCAAAGCTGAAAGAGTTGAATGAATTAAAATCAAGACTATATACCAACATAACGCACGAGTTCAGGACGCCATTAACAGTTATTAAAGGGGTTGCATCTGATATGGCCGAGGATTTGGATAAAAAAGAACAAAAAAAGTTTGATAACAAGCTTGAAATGATAGAGCGCAACAGCGACAAGCTTCTGCATCTTGTTAAGCAGATGCTCGATATGTCGAAGATTGAAGAAGGAAAGATGAAAGTGGATTTGATCCGGGACAAC
>JAOZOC010000685.1 GCA_029933495.1 Bacteroidales bacterium | reverse complement strand
ATTCCATTAACACTTATAAGTTTCCACCTTTCTCCCTCAGGCATTGTCGGATCGAAAATACCCTCTTCAACTTTAGTCTCCTGCCCTGTTGTTTCTGTTGTTGTCCTGATTTTAAAACTATACTTTGCATTCTCATCTTTCAGATTATCAACAAAAAAATCTGACGGGATGCCGTACTCCTGCATTCTTTTTTCGACTTCTGCCTTTTGTCCGAATGAGGATAAAACAAAAGCAATCAAAATTACTGTCAATAAAACTATATTCTTCATTTTAATAATTTTAAGTTAATATACAATCTATTTCTTCAATTCAATAACCAGATAATTAGTCTCTTGCCAAAAATGTAATTTATCTTCAATATTGACATTTGTTACTGCTTCATTGTCATTATATACAATTGAATAGCTGCCATCAGGATGTGGTGTGATAAGTTCAGCCTTTTTACCATCCAATTCAATATCATCTGTTTTATCAATATCAATCGGGGTCATAAATTCAAGGGATGCATTTTCATTTAAAGCCTTTACCCTTCCAATGCCAACAAACCCGCCTTTCATATCAATAATTCCCATATCCCTGAGTTCTTTTTTTGTTCCTACTACAAAAAATGCTGTATTAATTATCTCTTTCAAAACATCAGTATAAACAGTTTGTTCATTATAGGCATCTAATAATACTGAAATTCCAATTCCTTCAGCGATGACCATTTCGTGCAATGCCCCAATTTCATTATCCCTTGCAACAATAGTGCGGGCCATATCATGAACTTCCATTTCAAGTCTGTGAATTTCTTCATAGTCTGCATTATCAACCTTTCTTAGCTGCTTTACATTTTTCTCCATAAAGAGAACCTTGTGACTGGAATTTTCAAGTAAACTGTGCATATGACTAATATGGAGCAGAATATCATTCTCAACATCCTCGTCATTTTTATCTGTTGTTAAAATCTCTTTAACGGTATGGTTTTTACTATCCAATGCAGCAATATTTTTATCTATGTCTTCAAGCATAAGTCGATACTCCCCTATCTCTGAAGACATGGTAAACTCTTCGTTTTTCAACTTACTGTTTTCATTTTTAAGTTTGGCAATCTCTGCTTTTAATGCAGTGTTTTCCTTTTTCGTTTTCGTTGTACAGGAGACAATAATTAATGAAACTGTCACCAATAGCAATACAATTTTAAATGTCTTCATTTTTAAGATTTTCATTCTTATTAATTCTTAATTTATATAAGTGATAGACCCTGATTTATTATTTTACAAACCTGGTATCTTTCAGTAAAAAGTCTAACTTCCCCAGTAAAAACCAATACGGGCACCAAACCAGCTACTGTTGCCAACCAATTTGTAATTACCCTGAATATCAAACTTCCCGATTCTTAATCCTACTGCAGGAACAATCCCCCACTCGTGAACGCCTGTAAAATAACCACCTCTTGCTTCAACATAAAAAATTGAGACACTTGCCTTAAAACCGGTTGTGAACTCCCATACTGAAATTTTTGGTTTATGTGTATAAACATTTCCGGTTGTGTCAATTATAGTTTTCTCATCCCCCTCCAGGTCATTCCATCCAAGGTCAAACCGCCAGGCTAAATTTTTATTGAAGTTATAGTCAATACTCCCATAAACACCCAATCCATAATTGTAATCATCAGCAAGATCACCCTGTGGAAGCATATATTGAAATGAATTTCCTGATATCCATTTATTTTCCTGGTTATCCTGTGCAAATGTGCTACCTGCTGTCATAAGTAGCAGAACAAATAAAGCTAATGTTGATTTTTTCATTTTTTTCTGTTTTAATTATAATTATTTTACTTTAAGTCTTTTTGTCTCAGATTCTTTCATTCTGATAGCTTTTAAAAGCTTTTCAAGCACCTCATTTTGAACTTTTGTACGCTGAATAATCTCCACGAGTTTATTTTGACTCTCTATATCCGTTCTATTTTTTATTTCAGTCATAAACCGCATCTTATTATTAAAACCCATTTTCAGATTAATTTAGATGCAAAATTACATATTCGGGTATGTAATTACCTAATTATCGAGGTTACAAAAAGTTGACAATTTCA
>JAOZOC010000129.1 GCA_029933495.1 Bacteroidales bacterium | reverse complement strand
ATAATACCTGTGAATGAAAACAGAAAATCGGAGTTAATAAAATTCGCCCAGAGATTGAACAGAAGGGAATCGTAGCAATGCTCAAATCTAACAGGTCTTGAAGACCTGTTAGATTTTGCAGCGTTCGTTTTAATTATCCAGCTGGACCCAGTCTGTTCCATTGTAGCCATAGAAATGACCTGTCCCGGAGTCAAATCTTATTGTTCCGGCCTCTGTAGTTGCATCAGTTCCACCTATTGTAATGGCTCCTGCAGTTTTAACCTGAATAACATCTGCATCTCCAAGCACAACCTGATTATTTGCGGTTGGCTCTGCACCATGACCAAGAGCGGTTGTATTCTCAAGTCCGGTCATATTTTGGGAAGCACCATACCCAATAGCTGTATTATAGCTACCTGATTCATTTTCATGCAATGCTGCATATCCAACACCTGTATTTCTTATCCCACCCTGATTTTTAAAAACAGCCTCATATCCAACAGCAGTAAGTCTGTCACCGGTATAATATCCTAAAGCCCAGGGGATAACCTGAAAATCGCCAATAGCATTAAAGCCAATTGCAGTATTATAACTTGTATGCTGGAATGCTTTAAATGCCCAGGTTCCCAAAACAGTATTGTAACTACCATCCAGATTATTTGCTGAGGTTGAATGTCCAATTGAGATATTACCACTTCCGTTACTAAACCAGGATGATGCGGATCCAATTGCAATATTCCTTACACCTGAAGTATTCGCCAATAATGCCTGCATCCCAACTGCAACATTATTCTGCCCGGAAACATTAGATTGCCCTGCCTGTTTTCCAACGAATACATTAACGTTATCGCTTAGATCATCGGCAGCTCCTGCATTTTCCCCAAGGAAAACCGAACTTCCCGTTCCAGTCTGCCAAATATGGCCGGCAACGTCAAGCTTTGCTCCCGGAGTGGGGGTGCCAATTCCAACATTACCTGAATTATTGTTGTAAAGGTCATTACCATTTACCGTCCAGTCATTATCAGGAGCCCCGATATAATTCCAAGCTCCTCCATCGTAATAGTAGAAGCCGTCAGTATTATCTGTTTGATAGACCATCAGGCCTGTTGCCGGACTTGTGATTGCATTCCTTTGCGTTTGATTCATGCGTGGGATTAAAATACCACCTGTTGTGGATTTAACATCAAGCATTGCTGAAGGATCGGCCTGAGCGCCGTCGCTGTTGATTGCCACACCCTGATTCTGGGCATTTACGGTTATCGTTATCAGTGAAACGATGAAAGCTATAAGTGTAAATTTTACTGTTTTCATTTTTATAAATTTTTTGAGTTATTATTTCAATTTAATTAATGTAAACCTTTTTTGAAATTGTTCCTTCATTGGCAACTATCCTCACAATGTAATTTCCGTTGGACTGTTGCAGTTCTATTTCGTTCCTTCCAGGTGTTGCCTTGCGGCTTAATATTTTTCGTCCTGTTATGTCAAAAATCATTATCTCTCCATTCAGATTAACCGGAATTTCGAGGTAAACAATTTTGCCAAAACTGTAAATATGAACGTAAGATAGCAGGTTCTCCGAAACTCCAGGCTCTGTGAACCAAATATTAAATCTGTCGGTATTATCTGAAGTAGTTGCAGAGAACGTATATTCCGATTGCACTCTCAGGTCTCTGATAACATTGTCCTGTTTGTCCTCAAGGTAAACAGGTATTTCTTCGGGAATACTTTCAACCCATTTTGATTTTAGTGTGTATTTCCCTGATGCTGATGGTTCAAAATTCAGAGAAACGACTGGATAATCTTCCACCGAAGGTAATTCATTCAGAGCATATTTTTCTCCATAAGTAACCGAATATAGTGAGAGTGCACCTCCGGGAGCTTTATAATACACACCGTCATATTCAGGATCAAAACCTGCTGTTGACTTATCATAAAATCCAATAACAGTTTTATCAGTCTGGTCATTCCCTTCAACTGAAAGCATAAGCTGGTTAGGAATAACCGGGCCACTGCTTTTAAAAAAAGTTGCCGTATTGTGAGTTCGCTGAGATGCCGGAATAGTCAGAGAGGCAGCACCTCCTGTTGTATCGGCGGTCCTGACCCAAAAACCCTGTGTTGATGCAATAAAACCACCATTGGGATTTGTTCCTCCGGTTGTTGTATTCCAGACCACATAGTTACCACCTCCGTCAGGATTATAAATATACATTGAGCCACCAACATTATTTAAATTCCAGTCAGACTGTCCATTCCATTCTATTGCAACAGGAAAAGGATTCCCGATCAGATTCCATCCGGAAGTCGGGCTTGCATTTGTATTTGAAAGTGGAATACCAACATCCTGATAATTAAGATCTCCATTAAAAACGACAGAGTCGCCGGAAGAAGGCCAAAGTCCGTTAGGATCTGTGGTATAAGAATATACGAAGTATCCTTCACCCACATTCAATGGAATTGTTAAAGGGAGGTCAAGAAAAGTCCATGTTCCGTCAATTTCATTGAACTGCTCAAGATATTTCCACTGATAGACTTCAATAACTTCGCTATTAACAGGTGTGGATACCATATGAAAAACATCCCTGGTGAGATATTGTTCCACAAAAGCTTCTCCTCCACCAGAGAAGGTAAGGCTTCCATATTGAAGGAATGAGGGTGCCGATGAATAGTCATCCATAAGCAACATCTTTTCTCCCCCAACATCAAGCGTTGTCCCTGTACCGATTGTGATATCAGTGCCGGGATTCACCGTTATGCTTGCCTGTCCGAACCCAAACAGGCTGAAAAACGCAAGCAACACGGCCGTTAAAATAAACTTTGATTGCTTCATATCGTTTGCTTTAAAATGTTGAAAAAATTGTTTTTAAAAAATAGAGTTTTGCCAAAAATACAACATTACTGTTGAAATTCCAAATTTTTCAAATTTCTTCTATAATAGATTAGAAAACAAACGGGCTTACAGTCCTTGCTGTAACTTATTGGTTCTTTAATATCCTGGCTCTATTATCTCATTTATCCTTTTGCAGCTCTTCCAGTTTCAGATGAAACTTTTCCCAGCGGCTCATCTCATTTTCCAGATTTCTTTTTAGCTTTTCATATTCTTTGGTTATTATTTCGTAGTTGGGATTGTCAAAATAGCTGGTGGGATCGCTAAGTATTTTGTGTGATTTTTCGACATCTGCCTCAAGCTCCTCTATCTTTTCTTCGGCTTTGTTAATCTCATTTTTTATTTTTCTGATGTCTCTGTCGAGTTGTTTTTTTCTTTCCCAGTTAAGTTTATTTGGGGATTTAGATTCCGGTTTATAGTTCTTAGATCGCATTTGCTTCTCAAGTTGCTTCAATGTATTCAACTTTCTGGCTTCAAGAAATTCATAAATACCACCCAGATGCTCCCTGATATGGTTATTTCTAAACTCAAACAGTTTATCGGTTAATCCCTGTAAAAAGTCGCGATCGTGCGAAACAATAATCAGTGTACCGTCAAATTGCAGCAGAGCATTTTTTAAAATATCCTTCGACTGCATATCCAGGTGGTTGGTGGGCTCATCAAGAATAAGCAGGTTCGATGGTATTAGCAACAGTTTGGCAAGAGACAATCTTGACTTTTCACCACCAGAAAGAATTTTGACTTTCTTGTCAATAGTCTCTCCGCTAAACAGAAAGGCTCCAAGTATCGCCCTAACGCGCTTCCTGATATCACCCGTTGCGATATCATCAATAGTTTCAAATACCGTTTTATCAGGATCTAGATAATCTCCCTGATTTTGTGCAAAATATCCTATCTGAACATTGTGCCCATATTTTAGTGTCCCGGTAAAATCCAGCTCCCTGACAATTATTTTTGCAAGCGTTGACTTTCCCTCTCCGTTTCTTCCTACAAAAGCTAATTTATCTCCATTCAGAACAGCAAAATTAACATCTTTCAATACTGTGAGGTCTCCATATTTCTTTCCAAGGTTTATCGCTTCAAGAACAACTTTCCCTGAATGAGGAGCAGGAGGAAAACGAAAATGGATTGATGATTTATCAATATCATCAAGTTCAATTTCCTCCATTTTATCAAGCATTTTTATTCTGGACTGAACCTGCTTTGCCTTTGTACTTTTATATCTGAACCTTTCAACAAATCTTTCAATTTCACGAACCTGCTTTTGCTGATTATTATAAGAGGCTGTTTGCTGCTCAAGCCTTTCTTCGCGCATTTTTATATAACCTGAATAGCCGGCCTTATAGTCATAAATTTTTCCACCTGAAATTTCAATTGTTCGCTTTGTTACACTATCAAGGAAAGCCCTGTCGTGAGAGACAAGCACAACTGCTCCGTAATAATTCACCAGAAATTCTTCAAGCCACTGAATAGATTCTATATCAAGGTGATTTGTCGGTTCATCAAGCAGAATAACTTCAGGCCTGCGAAGCAAAATTTTGGCCAACTCAACGCGCATCTGCCAGCCACTGCTAAACTCCTTAACCGGTCTTTGAAAATCCTCCTTTTTGAAACCTAGTCCTGAAAGCACCTTTTCAATATCGGCCTGCATTGTTTGGCCTCCTATGAGGTTAAATCTTTCGTTTGCATCAGTCAAATTATGAATAAGCCTTTCATATTCTTTCGATTCGTAATCCGTTCTGTTTGCTATTTCATCAGTCAGCTTCTGGATTTGCTTTTCCAGTTTAAGTGTCTCAGAAAAAGCTTTGATGGTTTCATTGTAAATTGTCTCATCGGTTTTAGTATTCATCTCCTGTGGCAGATATCCTACTGACGTATCTGACGGAATAATAACCTCACCTTCCTGCAGGCGAAGATTGCCGGCAATAATATTCAATAAAGTAGTCTTTCCGGAGCCATTCTTCCCTGTTAATCCTATTCTGTCCCTGTCATTAATAAGGAAGGAGACATTGTTGAACAGGTTAGTCCCCGTGAAATGTATAGAAAGATTATTTATTGAAATCATATAACAATGTCATTTATTAAAGATGTGCAAAATTATTAAAATAGAGATACCGGAGGAAAGTTCCTGTATAAATTCATTATGATTTCGAGATTTTGGTAAGGGGAATGACAAGCGTGGACGCTTGTCATATTAAAAAAAAAGAGACCGGCCCGTAAAGGACCGGTCTCTTCATTATAAGAGTCTGTAATTTAGACAACAGTAATTCACCACGTTGGTGGTTTAACCCCTACTTGTCTATTTTACAGCGATCTTCCTGATAACAGTACCTTTATCTGTTATCATTTTAATAAAGTAAATACCCCTTTCAAACGTTGAAACGTCGAAATTAGAATTATTGGCATCTACTTTTTGTGTTAGTATAACCTGTCCTGCATTGTTTAGAATTTCCAATGATTTGATATTCAAATCAGTTTCAACATAAACAATGTCGCTTGCAGGATTAGGATAAACCTTCATATCGAAGATTGAGTTATTATCAATTCCTGTTATAACCTGAACATATCCGGCTTCTGATGGTTCTGATTCTCCAAAATAATATACAGCAGTTGCATAATATTCATAGAATCCCGCAGTTGTGTTTTCATCAAAGTATAAAAGATCTGTAACAAGGTCATCATTAATTTTAACACCGTCGCGATAGACATTGTAACCATCGGGTGCAAGGCAGGCAGCCGGTACAGACCATGTTAAATCAACACCACCAGTAGCAAGTGCACCTTCAAAGTCCAATGGAGGAAGATCACCAGGTGTTGGTACAGAAATAGTTTCTGTAGTAGTTGGCATTGATTCTTCACCTGCATAAACAGCAGTTACGTAATAACCATATTCAACTTCAGGATCAACCATTTCATCCGTATATGACATCTCGGTTACATCAGCAACCTCAACACCATCTCTGTAAACTTTCCAGCTATCTGGATCACCACCTGTTGGCATTTCCCAGGTTACCTCAACATCAGTACAGTTGTATTCAAGTGCAAGATTAATTGCAGGAATAAGTCCCTCAACAGTCAATGTAACTGCAACAACAGGAGAGCCAACATCAGGATTAGTTGTGAAGTGAATCTCGGCTTCGTAAATTGCAGGTAGCAAGTCAGTAGCATCAAAATGAGCTGTCATTGTCTCTGTTCCACCACCTGTAAGCATACCAGATGTAGGATCAATTGTTAACCAAACCGGTCCGGCAGGGCACAATTCCAAAGTCCAAAGGTTAACGTTCTGGCAGGTTCCGAGGAATGCCCAAAAACCTGGCGCTAAATGATCGTCGATACATAAACCGCCAGCAGAAGCAGAAGCTGATAAAACACTACCAACATCAAAGGATAAACCTGTTTCGGTTCCATCAGGAAGCTGCATTTGAATAAGCTCACTCAGAGTTGCTCCCACCTGGGCATAACCCCAAAGGAATGGACTACCATCCGAATATCCGTCATAAGCAAAACCATAATAGCTATCACCAACCGGACCACAAGCAAAACTGGTTACCATAGTTCCTGAAGGATCAAAAACAGTTATATCAGTACCCCAGTTATTAGCATAAAACACGTTATCGTTTTCATTGTAAGCAATAGCTCTACATTCTGTAGGAGCAGAAATTGTACTTACAACAGTTTGTGTAGCAAAGTCCATCTGATAGAGGGATGTGCTTGCAGCAGCACCATAGAAATATGTACCGTCATAGGCCAGATCGCGAACATTACCAGCAGAACCACAGGTAAATGTTTCAAGATATGTTCCAGCCATATCATATTTATAAAAGTCAGCACCATTCCATTTGGTAGTATAAATATTCTGACCATCAGTTTCGATACCGGCTTCACCACCACCAACACCAACAGGGACTTCCCAAATCAGGTCGAACATATCATCAGAAGGTTCACCATCAATCACAACAATTGAGGCTGACCAGCTTACATCACCATTGCCCGGATTATTGATAGTAATTGTCTCGTCTGTCATAGCATTCGGATCGAGAGTAACATCAAGAGACATTGGATCAACATTAAAATCAGGTGCTGTCATAGCAAAATCCTGAACTGTTGTATTTCCGACAGTAACATCAGCTGTAGCATTTTCAGTGTTATAACCATCAGCCATACATGTCATATCATAAGTTCCCACCTGACAAGGATCAAAACTATATACTCCGTCAGCAAGTGTTATCATTGAATATGTTTGCCAAGGGCCAACAGCAGATACTGTAGCACCTTCTATCGGGTTTCCTGTTGCAAAGTCAGTAACAGTTCCACTTAGCACACCAAATTCAGGTACAAAGAATTCAACTTCAAGATAAGGAACATTCGTTTCAGCCCATCCATCAAGTTCAAGATAGTAAGTGTCACTTCCATCACGTTCATAAATTCCAACTGCAAACCAACCCTGTGATAAAGCACTTCCAAGGTCTTCATTAGCGGTACCGACAAGCAGATATTCGTGCCAGCCGGGAGCAAATGTACTAGCCTCATTGTTATATGAATAAGCTATATCCTGCCCTGAACCTGCTGAGGCAGCATTCCAGATATCAGCACCTGAGGCTGTTACAGGATCAATAGCCATAGGTGTTATACTCCAGTATGGATAGTTAGTAATTGTAACATACCCATGGAATGTGATTGAGGTAATAACTGCGCCGGCAGGAATTGAAGTAACGTCAAATTTCATCCAGCCCTGGTCATTTCCTCCTGCGCCTCCATAACTTTTCACATAACTAACTTCAGTTTTGTCAGTTCCGTTTGTTGTACCTGTCCAGTAATCTGCACTTTGTGGAAGAACAACATAGATGTCCTGCATCATTTCAAAATCAAGCTGTGTATTAGCCTGAACATTAACAACAACATCAGGAGTTGTTATCATTGCATATTCAAGATGATCAGCAGTAACTGTGTATGTACCAGCCTCAATTATAATTTCATAAGTACCATCAGCACCTGTAACAGCACCAAACTCAGTCCCTTCAACAACGATATTAACATTTTCTATCGGATTACCTGTCTCTACATTTGTTGCAGTTCCTGTAATCATACCATACAAACAAGGCATTGTGAAGTCAACACCGGTAACTGTTGCCCCTTCAGCTACAACTACTCCTGTAACTGTCTGAGTATCGTATCCGTATAATGAAGCAGTAACATCATAAGTACCTGGATAGGCAGTTATTTCATAATCGCCGTTTACATCGGGATTAACTGAATAAACATCAGCTT
>JAOZOC010000684.1 GCA_029933495.1 Bacteroidales bacterium | reverse complement strand
CTGATATTTTCGTATCGTTTGACACACTGATTATTGATACGGAGCCATACCAGCTTTTCAGCAATGAGTTTGTAGTAGAAGAAATTTATCTTGAAGGCTTGTACACAAATGTAATCCTGTACGATTCGACTTTTAATTTTGATGATTTGATAGAATTCCATATTAACAATAAAAATAATTCAAACAGGGATACAACTGCCGGTGACCCGCTTCACTTTCAAATTTCAAATATTGAAATTAGCAGGTCAAACATTTATTTTGAAGATAAAAAAATTGATAAGATATTACAAATGAAAGACCTCTCCTTTTCTATACCATACATTGGGTGGAATCAGGAGGAAGCCAGTGAAGCAGGGCTTCATTTTTTATTCGACAAAGGAGGCTTTTTCGATTCTTTTCTACATATTGATCCCAATAGTGGAGATTTTGATGCCAGGGTAACAATAAACAAGCTATATTTTGCTCCTTTTGATAAATATGCTTTTGAGTATGCAAGCATCACTTCAGTAAACGGCATTCTTAACACAGAAATAAATCTTAAAGGTAATATTTCCAACCCGAAGTCAATTATTGCATCAGGGAACATTGATATTCTTGACTTTGAGATTACTGACAATAACAATAAAAAAATCCTGGCAACCGATAAATTTCACTGCATTATCAGCAAGGCAGACCCTGCAAATTCGAGTATTATTATAGATACACTGGCGCTGATTAAGCCATATATCTATTTTGAATTGAGCGATTCAACAAATAATATTTCAGAAATTCTCAATAAAAATCCCAGGAATAATGATTCAGCTAATATTGCCAAGGAGCAAAAAGTTCCACAAGATGCTGACACAACCCGCACTTTTTTTTACAAGGTAAACTCATTTATCATTCAGGACGGTATTGTTGATTATTCCGATAACTTAACAGATGAAACTTTCAATTATCATTTAAGTAATATCGAAATAAACTCTGACAGTATTAGCAGTGAGTCAAAATGGATTAATATTTACTCGAAAATGCTCTTAAATAATCGGGGAACACTTTATGCTGACCTGGGTTTTAATCCTGCAAACCCAAAGGATGCAAACCTGGATTTTACAATTAAGGATTTCCTGCTACCCGACTTAAATATCTACACTAATTATTATATTGGTCACGCCATTGTTAATGGAGATATGTATTACCATTCAAAAACAGAAATAAATAATGGCCAGATACACAGCGAAAACTCTCTCATTATTAAAAATGCCACGCTTGATAATACAGAAAAAGGATTATACAGTTTACCACTCAGGTTTGCCTTCTTCCTGCTGAAAGATAAGGATGGTGTTATTAATCTTGATGTTCCTGTTCGGGGTGACCTGAATGACCCAAAACTCAGTTTTGGAAAGATCATCTGGAAAACTTTCAAAAACCTGATTGTGAAAACAGCGGCAGCTCCCGGCAAATTACTTGCAGGATTAGTCAATGGTGATCCAAAACAATTGGAAGCTATTGAGTTTAATTATCTGGATACTGCTTTAATGAGTAATCAACAAAAACAACTGGATTTACTCCTTGAACTTGAGCAGAAAAAGAGAGACCTGAAAATGGAGCTGGTTTATTTCAATGACATTGATAAACAGAAAGAGGCGATAGCAGAAAATGAAGCAGGGAAACTGTATTACAAAAAAACCAAAAGAGATTATACGAAAGATAAAGATGGGTTTGAATCTTTTCTTTTTAAAAGTGCAAATTCAGATTCCCTTGACTATCAAAATGCCTGTCTGCTGCTTGCTACTCCACAACTCGTTGATTCGCTGACACTACTTTTTAATGAAACACGATTTTTGAACATAAACGGCTATCTGCATTCTGTTAACGATTCCACGAATATAACTACTAAATATTCCGATCCTGGAGCTCCTGAAAATGTGGGTATAAGCCCGGTTTTTAAAATAGAATATTCGATGATTGATGAAATTGTTGATGAATAAAAAATTATTGTACTTTTGCAAAATCATATTCTTTTGATTAAGAATGTTTAATATGGAATTTTTATTCACAAATATCAAACTTTACGACCATTCCGGCCGAAAACTTTTTGAA
>JAOZOC010000128.1 GCA_029933495.1 Bacteroidales bacterium | reverse complement strand
AGTGTGAATAATAATAAACATTTTTTTATTGAATAATCAATTTAATTATTTCAGAATTGGATGAACTTTGTAGCTTTATCAAATACACTCCGGAATTAAAATCTTGTGTATTTACAAATGTATTGTCATTTTGAATTATCCCTTCGTAAACAATCTGCCCGGTAATCTTATAGATTTTAAAAGAATCAAAACCTAATGTGGATTTCAAGAAAAAATACTTATTTGCAGGGTTCGGATAAATTTCAACCTTTCTTGTCTTTGTGCGGCCAATGCCGGTATAATAAGACTTTTCAGCAGTTGAAGAGTTTGAATAAATGGATTCGGCATCACTATAAACAGCAGTTACATTATATTTATAATATCCATTTGCAACTTCAATATCCGAATACTCAGTAACCTCAATAATTTCATTGTTGATTTTTTCATCGTTGCGATAAACATTGTAACCCTCGATACCTGATGATGAGGGGGCATCCCAGCTAAGGTTTATTGTATTTTCATAAACAGGTACTTGTGCCAGTAAATTCATGGGTGGAAGTAATAAGTTTTCACTTTCTACTGATAAAGCAGATTGAAAAACATCTTTCGTGGAATTGTTCTGTACAAAAACTATTATCGATAAATCATCAAGTTCCTCCACAAAAGTGGTTGACATATCAACTGTTTCATCTATTAAAAAAGGTGTATTATTTGTAAATGCTGAAACTGTTCCTAATGCATCGGGCATCATTTTCATCATAACATTATGAAATTCGGTTTCGCCATTATTTCCTATATTTCCAGTTGTGAGGTTCTCAACAACTACAATATGGACTGTCAGTTCAGAAAAATCATCATATGGAATAACAGCAGCCTTTACACTTAACTGTGAACCTTCCAGATGATGTGAAACAGCCAGATCCATTTTGCTCCTCAGAGCATAATATTCATCAAATTGATACTGAAAAATTGACTGCTCAAAATCATCACCATTAAGAAACAGATTTGGAACTCCGGAAACCCCATAATAACTCTTTCTAACCCCTCCTTCAGCCGTGTAATAGGGATCGCCGGTTCCTGGCCAGTTCATCTGGTACTTAATAAGTGTATATTTATCAGGATTGGCTTCGAGCAATGGCAATAAAACTCCTGAATTGAAGTATGCACATGGGGCACATGTCGAACTTGTAAACTCCTCAAAAACCGGGATGAGTTGAACTGCATTATTTGCAACTTCAATATCCTTTTCAATTATATTATTATCAGGATAATCGTCTTCGACACCATTTATCTCTGACAGCCACAATTTAAAATCATAAACCCCCAATTCATCCGGAACATAATAAGGAGCAAGTGCTGAAAAACTATACGTTTCACCGTTCGCGACATCAATACCCGCTATTTGCTCACTATATATTTCATTTTCATCGGTTTGCCAGTTTATTACAAAATCGGTAATAGTACTCTGACCGAGATTTTTCATTACCCCGTTTATTGTAAAAATATCACTTTTGGTTAAAATATCAGAAACTTCGGTGGAGACTAAAAATGCATCAATATCATATAATGAATACAAGACAACATCATCAAAAAACCATTTATATGCTTGTGATGATGAGCCTGAAAAGAACATACAAAATTGAAAATCGGGTTGTCCGACATCGGCATTATCAATAACAATTGATACTGTTTCTGGCGGAATATCACCTGTTACCTCCACTGACCAGGCTTCATTCCAGTCACCTCCTTGCGAGCGTGTGGCAACCCCAATAGTGTAACCACCTAAATAATTCTGCACTTTGTGTTTGAATGATAACTGAACAACTTCTTCCTCACTTAAATCTATCTCAGGTGTAATTAATCGGGAAAACCCTGTAAGGAGAGGATTACTGTAAAAATATGCTTCAGGAAAACTTCCCCCGGCTTCATTTGTATTGTTTGTCCTCCAGTTTTCCGTATTCCCTTCTACCGTCCATCCTGTTGGATAATATGGCACCTGGGCATTAGTAAAATCGTCGGTAAAATGTATTTGTCCAATTAATGTTGATGTTAACAAAAACTGAATAAGAATTAGAGTAATTGATTTCATAGTCTCTTTTAATTAATTTATTAAATTTTATTTCTTAATCATTCCTTCAACTTATGAATTTAATTTTTTAATTATTTTTTGTAGTGCATCATTTTGTATTTTCTTTTTTTGAATAAACGTCTCTAAATCAATTGTTTTCTTCCCACTTTGATTCTTTTTTTCTACAGGTGTTTTTTTAAGCTTAGACATAATGACAATGTATTTCCTTATTTAAAATTTTATGTTGTTTCTATTATCCAAGAACTTAACCTAATAATAAAATGCAAATTTCAAACAAATAAATCCACATAGCAAATAATCAACCCATACAAAACCAGTATAGGATGCTTTACAAGCCTATACAATTCCTATACAGACATATTAATTTGAATATATACTCCTGATTATCTTAGCATTGCTCTCTCATTAAAAGCATGACTATGTGCTTTATGAGTAAAAAATAACAACTAAAGCAGGCAATCTCTTGTCATAAACTATATCTTTGTTTTTTGTTAACTTATGTAGAATGAATAACAATTTATTAAAGTATTTTCTGATTATAGTAAGTAGCCTCCTGTTGCATTTTTTGAATGCACAGAATTTTCAGAGAATTGACAGTCTGGAAATTTCAATGAAGTTGGCTGAGAAGTCTGAAGACAAAATTAAAATCTTGCTGGAGCTTTCCAATGAATTTAAAAATAATGATCCTGACAGAGCGCTTGGTTTTGCAAAAGATGCTTTCAGCTTGTCTGAAGAATCAGGTAATATAGAATATAAATTGGGCGCTATGCTTGACCTGGCTGAAATCTATTGCAGCCTTTCCGATTTTAAAGTAGCAATGGAATATGCCAATAAGTCAATGGATTTGGCCAGCAAATTAGACAAACAAGGGAAATTAGCACAATCATTGCAATTAATTGGTTTGGTTTATTCCGACCTCGGTGACTTTGACGAAAGTTCCGATTTTTATTTCCAAAGTCTGAAGATATATGAACAAATAAATGATAAAGCAGGAACCGGAAAAGCATTGAGCCGCATTGCATCTGTTTACTTCGATCAAAAAAACTATGATAAAGCACTGGAATATTATTTTCGTGCATTAAACATTGCAAAGGAAACCAATAACCTCGAAGGAATTGCTGCTGGATTAAACGATATTGCAGCGGTATATGGCAATATGAAGAAATACGATAAGGTGGTAACATATCTTGAAGAAGCAGTAAGAATAAATGAAGAACTGGGGAATCTCAGGGCGGTTGCAATTAATTACACCAACCTTGGAGTTATTAATCAGCGATTGTATAATTATGATGAAGCACTTACATACTATCAAAAAGCAGATACTATCTTTCAGCAATTAAACCATATTGTATTAATTGCAAATTATCAGGTTGTAATTGCCGCATACTACAATGAAATCAACAACCTGAATTTAAGTATCGAATATGCTAAACAGGCTTATACGACAGGCCAGGAACACGGATTAAAAAAAGTGGCTTATGATGCTGCTGGTGTGCTTTACAGTTCATATCTCCTAAAAAAAGATTCGCTTAATGCCAATAAATATCTTATCCTGCAATATCAGATGAAAGATAGTCTGGAAATTGAAAAAGGCGCAACACAGCTTTCAAAATTAGAGATACGCTATGAGTTTGAAAAGGAAAAGCAGTTAAAAAAAATCAAGCAGCAACGAAAGGATTTTATACTAATAATAATTATAATCTCTCTGATACTCGGATTGGGGATAATCATACTGATATTTGCCCGCCAGAAAATAAAAGCAAAAAATACAGAACTTGAAAAGTTGCACCTGGAAAAAGAATTGGAATTCAAAAACAAAGAATTGGCCCTAAAAGTAATGTCGCTCCTGAAAAAGAACGAGATGATTTCAGAAATTTCAAAAAAACTTATTGACGTTAAAAATGAGGCTGTGAAAGATGAAACCAAGGAGGCTATCAGGAGGATACATACAGACCTTAAAAAAAGCACAGAAGATGAAATATGGGAGGAGTTTGAACTCCGCTTCCAGCAGGTACACCGCGATTTTTACGATAAACTTATGAATCAATTCCCTGATCTCTCACCAAACGAACAAAGACTTTGTGCTTTTCTCCGATTGAATATGTCATCAAAAGAGATATCGGAACTTACAGGTCAAAGCCCAAATGCACTTGAAACAGCCCGCTACAGGCTAAGGAAAAAATTGGGCATCTCAAATTCGCAGGCTAACCTGATTACATTTTTATCGACGATTTAGGCCTGAACAGATTACTATAGCAAGTTATTCAATAATGATGCTTTTTGAGATTATAGTATTAACTGTTCTCAGTTGAATCATATATATACCACGATCCAGTACTGAAATATCCTGATTAAAAGATTTGTTATTTTTTCTTTCCTGTAAAACCAATTGGCCAGTCTGATTAAATATTCCCAAACAAAACTTCTGTATTTGTAATATAATTGAACAGTAATATTGAAATTCGGGATTTTATTTAGTTCCCTGATTTACGGGCAAAATTTTGAAAGCCGTGCACATTTTAGCTTATAGTGTATTCTTGCAGCTCCCATCTTCCCGGATTAGCATAAAGACGGACTATTCATCGCCGTGTAGGGATAAAGTAGGGGCAAAATTCCTTTGTCCTCAGTTTTTGTAGCGGCAGTTTATTTGTGCAGGAGTGTATTGATTTGGATTTTTGCACCTCAAACAAATCACTGGAATAATGAAACAACAAATTAAAAATGAAAAAGAAGAACTATTGACAAAGAAAGGTTCAAAAGAAGAAGAAGAGATGGAGCAATTTTTAAAGAAGAAAGAGATCCAGAATGATATCTTAAAAAAGATCATCAAAAAAATAAATAAGGAGACAAATAAATCAAATAAATAACCACATCAAAAATAAAACAGATAAAACAGATGAAAAAGATTAAAATTTTTACAATCACCTTCCTGGGTGTGTTACTATTAACATCAAGCCTGCAAGCACAAGAAAAAGATGAAGCCTTACAATGGAATTGCCCGACTCCAACCGACATAACCTATCCTGATAGTGAAAAAGCAATGTGGGATATCCTGTTCTATTTTGAAACCACCGCATCCTCTCAGGGTGGTGTTGCGACTGATGGTAATTTTATCTACACTTCATCCTTTAGCACTGAAATGTTCCGGAAGTTTACAATGGACGGTGAGTTTCTTGAGGAATTCACAATTCCCGGAATTTCAAACTGTGGTTGTATGACTTATGATGGAGAGAAGTTTTATGGGGCAAAGGGTAATTTATCGGATGGCATTTTTGTATTAGATTTGGAAAACCATTCATTAACCAATACAATCCCGGTATCCGCTCCATCTATTATTGCAATAGGCCATATCTCTTATGATCCCGGTCTTGACAATGGAAATGGTGGTTTCTGGATTGGTTACTGGCACGAACTTGCAGCAGTTGATGCAAGTGGAAATGAAATTATTCCAAATGTGGTAACTGGTATGCCAGGAATTGCAGGAACTGCAATAGATAATGTAACTGATCCTGATAATCCAGGATTGTTTTGTTTTCAGCAAACCGGAAGTACCGACCTTGAAATTACAAAATTCGATATCAACTCCCAAACCTTTTCAGGAGTTCTTCATGTCGCCACCGATATTCCCGGTCCTTCGGGAGGATCATCCAACTCAGTGGCCAGTGGTATGAATTCATTTGTCAATAATGACGGCAAGCTGGTTTTACTTGGAATGGTTGATCATTTTCCAGGTAATGAAATGATTTTTGAATATGAAATATCCAATGCTTTTGTTTATGCAAACGACATAAGTGTACAAACTCTGATTTCTCCCATATCAGGTGATGACCTGACAGCCAATGAAGATGTTACTGTTAAGTTATTAAATAACGGAACAGTTGCGCAGACTGGATTTGATATCGAATACACCATTGATGATGGTACTGGTGCATTAGGGCCATTCACAAAAACAGTTTCTGAAACAATCAATCCGGGAGAATTTCTCGAAGTAACTTTTGATGAACAGGCTGACCTCTCATCTCCGGGAACAGAATACACAATTGTAGTTACTGCGTTGTTATCAGGAGATGAAAACGATGCCAACGATGTTTTAACCAAAATAGTTCAAAATACTTCAGGTGTATATTGTTACGCAAGCGGAAGCAGCAGTTCAAATCAGGAATATATCAGCAATATTACATTTGGCGATATTTCAAATTCGAGTAGTGCCAGCCAGTACGCCAATTATTCAGGCGACCCGGCTCTATATATATACCTCGAACCAGGTGTCGCTTCTGAGCTTACAATAACTCTTGCCAATCCTTACAATGCAGACCTCTCAGCCGTATGGATTGACTGGAACGGAAACGGAAGTTTTTATGATCCGGGTGAAAGTGTTTATCTTTCACCAATGGGACAAGGCCCATACGTTACAAACATTACTGCCCCTGAGGATGCACTTCAGAATACAAGCCTGCGAATGAGAATAAGGCTTGATTATAACAATCCGGCTCCTGATCCCTGCGGTACAACTTCATTTGGCGAAGTGGAAGATTATACAGTGATAGTAAGCGGTGTTCAGCTTGATCCGCCAACAGATCTTCAATATGAACTTATTGCCGGAGATATAAATCTTACCTGGGATGCTCCGGGTGGAAAGGACTTATTGGGTTACAATATTTACTACTCATTTAATTATGGTGATTTTGAGTTACTGGCCTATGTAACAGAAACTTCATATACTTTTGATGCTGCCGAAGCGGGTAGCCACAGGTTCTATATTACTGCCGTTTATGACGAAGGCGAATCGGATGCTTCCAATATCATTGATGTTCTTATTACCGGTATAGCAGAAAATATATTTAATAAAGTCAACATTTATCCGAACCCCATTTCAGATTTCGGAACAATAGAGTTTCAAAACACAGGAAACAATCTTTATAATTTAAAAATAATGGATATTAACGGCAAAACTGTCAGATGCATAAATAATATTACAGATAATAAAATTATTATTAAAAAAGGAGATTTATCCAGGGGCCTCTATTTTGTAGAGATTACAGGGATTCATAAATATAGAAGTAAGTTTTTCATAAAGTAGATTTTAGTTAATATTAGATGGAAGACCGGAGCCAATAGTTTCCGGTCTTTTTTAACTCAAACCTCATAATATAAAAGTATTAATTTTGTTCCATACCGATAAATATATAAAACTATGAGAATTCAGTATTTTTTCTTCGCAATATTTCTTTTTCTAATAAGCTCTTTTTCCATTGCTCAATCAACATCATATAACAAGGTAAATACTCTAAAGGTCATTCAGGCAAATAATATTCAGCCTTTGTTTACTCCCTATGTTGATGTTTGCTTATGGCCGCCTTTCGACATTAGCAAAGTTGATTCAACAGGGATTTGTCTTTACACCCTTGCTTTTATAGTTGACGACCAGTTTGAAGAAGGAGCGAATCCCTGCTGGGGCGGATACTCTACCCTTGACATGGACTGGTACCAGGAGCAGATAGCCGGACTCAGGGAAGAAGGAGGGGAAGTAATTGTTTCGTTTGGCGGTGCTGCCGGATTTCCGCTTGCTTTTGTTGCTTCGGATGAATTTGAGCTGAGAGATGCTTACAAACTTGTTGTGGATTCTTACAACCTTCAAAGTGTTGATTTTGATATTGAGGGAATGTTTATTGCCCATCCCGAATCTTTTAACCGCCGCTCAAAAGCTATGAAATTACTTCAGGATGAATACCCCGATTTGCAAATGTCGCTTACTTTACCAGTTATGCCCTGGGGCTTAACAGGTGACGGGATAAATGTGGTTACAAGTGCGGTTGATCAGAATGTGGATTTATCCATTGTAAATATTATGGCAATGGATTATGGAGGTCCGGGCGATATGGGCGACAATGCAATATCTGCAATGGAAAATACATTCAGTCAGCTAAAAGCAATTTATGAAGGGGCCGGAATACCAAAACCGGATTCAGCCATTTGGGCAATGATTGGTGTAACGCCAATGATTGGTCAGAACGATGTGATGGAAGAAATTTTTTACCTGGATGATGCTGAAGATGTCAGGGATTTTGCTTTTGAAAAAAATATTGGCAGGATTGCTATATGGTCAGCTAACCGCGACAGGCAGTGCGAAAACTC
>JAOZOC010000683.1:1136-2106 GCA_029933495.1 Bacteroidales bacterium | reverse complement strand
CCTTTTTTCAGTACTCTCCCTAATCTGCTTGTTGATATGTACAATATTTGTTAAGTTACAGGTAGGGCAGGTTGTAAATCCTTTTGCCGAAGCCGGATATTTAAACACGCTATTGCAATCCAGACATCTGTACCACTCATCATGCATCTCAATATTCCCACCATCTATCACAATGGACCTGTTATCGACAAAAGCCATTGCTATTTTTTTTCTTGCATGGTCGTAAATTCTTGTAAATGTCGGGCGCGAAACATTCATCTTTTTGGCCGCCTCTTCCTGGGTAAGATTATCATAATCAGCCAGGCGTAATGCTTCGTATTCCTCAAACAGCAAAGTAACGGCATCCTTCAAAGAAGGTGGAGCACCAAAAGGTTTAAATCCCCTCAAAATAGGAGGCTGGTGCATTCGACGGTTTCTTTTTGGACGTGGCATGTTTCTCTGTTGTTTTTCCTCGCCCGCCGAAGCAATCAGACTCTTAACCACTGTCAACAGCAACTCGGAGGCGAAGGCGGGTCATTTGTTTCGTTGTCTTTTGCCTGCAAATTTAATGAACATAAGTTCAGTATTGCAAATTATTTCATTTTTATTTGCAACCAAACCATACCTGTGGAATGTCATATATCTATATGTTGGTTATTTTTATATCAGGAATTTCCAATAAAAGTGTTATTTTTGTAGCTGTTAATGATACGTAAAGACAAGGCATACCTTGTCTTCAAATATAAATGTTATAATTATGAAAAGTATTAAATTATCTTTAAGTGCCATTGTTGTTTTATTCTCAACAGTATTAATGGCAGGCGGTATTAATGTTGCTCCAGGTTTTTATAAGTCATATCTTGATAATGAAACTGTTGTTATTGCCGAAAATGGAAGTCTTGATGGCGGAATTGGCGGGATGCTGGCTACTGATGACCTGACAATTGATGTAAAAGCTGCAATTGTTGATGCACTTGCTTCCTCAGACAAC
>JAOZOC010000683.1:439-1126 GCA_029933495.1 Bacteroidales bacterium | reverse complement strand
ATGTCATTTGAGAATCTGGAATATAGCAGGCTTTCAGGTGCAGACCTGTTTGTGCTTGGTTACCTGATGCTTGTTGATAAGAATATCGGTAATGATGAGGCCGTGAACATGCTTGAAATGGCAAAAACTAAATTGTCACAAAGCCATACAGTTAATTTGATATATATGCTTGCCAAAGTGAACTCTCTTGCAGAAAAATCGGATTGGTGTGCTTCCAAAAAGCTTATTGACAGTGTTAAAGCTGATAATTCTTTTGCGAACGATATGAAACCTGAGGCGGTTGAAACTATTTTTGGTAGCCTTACTGATGTAGAAGAGAATTGTAAATAGTTTTTTATTTTTATCTATAAACTGCCTATTTGGCGACATAATATTTGACAAAAATGCCTTGAAATTTTCAAGGCATTTTTCATGCTAAAGAAATATAGTATTTTCCGTTTTATTTTATAATCATCTTTTTACTATCACATCTTACTCCATTAGCATCTATTGAATAAAAGTACATCCCTGATGTTAAACCTGAAGCATCGAACACAACGTCATGTACACCGCCGGACTTTTTACCTTCGTTGTAGGAGTGAACGAGCTTTCCGGTGTAGTCGAAAATATTTATATTCACAACTGTAGGAGTTTCCAGTTTATACCATATTTGTGTTTGAGAAGAAAACGGGTTAGGCACATTTTGTA
>JAOZOC010000683.1:0-429 GCA_029933495.1 Bacteroidales bacterium | reverse complement strand
AAGAAACCCACCGTGAAGAATTCCATCTCTTTGCCAAATCTAACGCTTGAAAAGTCCGTTGTTTTAGTTGGAGCTTTAAATGGGCATGAGGGGATGGTCGTTAAAAATTTTTTGAAGACTATTAATGTCCCTTTTTATTGTTTTGCTTAACTCTTTTTGTGGGAATAGCAAACTGGAATAGTATGTGTTTTTCTGCACTTCATGGTTTATATTATCGTTCATAATATCAAAATAATCAAAACTCATGGATGATTTGCCGCCCGAACCGTTCATTTTGTTTGTAATAAACTCTTTATCCATTAAAGCGAAAATAGAATCGTGAAATGAAGGCGGATTTGACAATATACTATCATAATATTGAAGAGCCGGGGGATAGGCTTCCATTTCAACATTACACCAGTTTGCAAGATTAATTCCTAATTTTTTTAT
>JAOZOC010000127.1 GCA_029933495.1 Bacteroidales bacterium | reverse complement strand
ATATTATCTAATTCAATAGGCACTATTAGAAACAAAAGAGTTCTTTGGATTATATGTATATTTTCCTCTGTTGCTCCTGATCTTTTGGCTTTCTTTTACCATCCAGGTTCAATTGAATATTTATCTCATAGGAGATATACAAATTCAATTATTTTAGCTCCATTTTATGTTTTAGCAATTGCAAGTATTTTTAAAATTGTATTTCGAAAAACTTATTTACCATTCTACCAATATTATTTAGTGTCATTAATTAGTTACTATTTACACATAGTTCTTGACCTCATCACTCCTTTTGGGTCACCCATATTTTTCCCATTATCAAATAAAATATATAGTTTTGACTTTATTCACTCCTTTGATCCAATATCTATGCTCATATACAGTATTGTTATTGTGTTTTCAATTATCTTTGTTTTTAAAAAAGGAAAATCATTTGATCGAATTATAAGATTTTCATTGTATTCATATATTATTTATTTTTTCTTTATGCTTGTATTTAAATTTGTTGCTTTCAGTAACTTTACAAACTATTTGTCCTACCATTATCCAAATTCGCTTTATGAGTCTACAATCCCTAAAACTTTTTGGCGTTGGAGAGGAATTGCAACAGATAAAAATCAGGTCTTGCAATTAAATGGGACCTTAACTGTTAAAAATGTTAAAGAATATAGAGATATTAATGATGTTCCAGATTTTATTAAACTTAATGATTATTTTGAAAAGTTCATATTATATGCACGGTATCCTGCAGTACAGATAAATGAAAATCAAATATCTGTTATTAATGCAATTTATTCTGATCAATCATATAGGCTTTTATTTGAGATTAAAAATGATTCAATAATAAGTAAAAAAATTAGTGGGTTTGACCTAATTGATAAATAAACAATCATTAATAATATTTTGCAATATGACTATATCCTTAAATGAATTTTATGTTTTATTAGTTTTTATTCCATTTTTTTTAGTTGGGATAGGGGGTGTTTTTGCCGCAAATACAGGTTTCTTTCAGACTGAAGTAATAAAACAACTTGATCCTAAAGAACGGTTTTATTTAGATAAATTATTAGGAAATAAATCTTCATTTTTTTTGATTTTGACATTGATTGGCATTGTAGCTTATTCTTTTTATATCACATTACCATTACAAGATAGCTTCATTATCATAACTATTTGGTTAAGTATTGTTTGTCTCCGATGGACTCATAATTATTTTAAAAAATTACAAGACTTTGTCTGGAAAGAATATGCTAATCATCAGGGATATAACCCTAATACTAATCATCAAGGATATAACCCTAATGCAAATAAATATTATAAGTTTCCAAGTAAGTTTAGAATCAAGTATCCAACTCCTGATATCGATGAAGAAATATTAAAAACAGAGAAACCTTGTGGAAGGGATTCTGAAATGATTTTTTGCTACAAACTTTTTCATAGTAAAAGCTATAGTGACAAAGTTTCTAATTGGAATGTGTTTAGAAATACAATTAAAGAAAATGGATGGGGACGTAAAAGAAAATTGTTATTGAGTACATCTAAAAAATTCTCAGACGAAAAAACATATAAAGATTGGGAAAAAAACTGGAGTATCCAAAATTTAAATCCAGATATTGTTTGGGACGATTTAAAAAAGGATAAAGATTTTAATGAATTTGCGCAAAAATGGCATTTTTATGCAATACTAATCTCCAGAGGAACAATTGGTAAGTTAAACAAATGGATATTTCATCCAGCAATTCACATAATATTAATCGGCGTTATTGGCTATCTATACTATTGCACAATAAATAATAGTGCTTTTGATATGAAATTAGGTGCAAATCTAATGTTGTCCTCAATACTATTCGGCATATCTATTCTTTTTTCTTTTCTTTATTCTATTATTGCATTAATGTTATTTATCTATGGTAAAGTTATTACTATAGATGACTTTAATCTACCAATGCCAAAACTGGGCGAGCCTTTTTTTGTTGAAACGAGTAGAGTAGCTGTAGTTTTGTCAATAAGTACAGCTATTACTGTCGGGTTAGGTATTCCATTATCTTTGTCATTAAATTTTTCATCTGGTATTTCCATAATAGGAGCAATCCTTGCAGGCCTTATAACAGCCTTTATATTTGTCCTATCCGTTTGGGGAACTCACTTTTCTATGGAAAATACAAAAGCTAGGGTATTAGAAAAACTTTTTAATCAAATAATCAACGAGAAAGATGCACATAAAATGGAAATAATTATGCTAAAGTATGATGAAGTTAAGGAAGTCCCAATCTGGCCTATCAATATTATAGTTTATATTAATATCTTAGCAGCACTTATATTTCCAATTATTTTGGAGAAAATATTTGATAGTATAACTTTATGATATTAATAGATCATCTACTAATTGGAACAGCAATCGGATTATCTGTATCTGATGATCCTGTAATTATTGGGATCACTGTATTAGGAAGTATTATGCCGGATTTTGATGGAATTCTTGCCAGACCGGGTACAGTTAAGTATTTAATCCAGCACAGAACGGTTACTCATTCATTATTTCTTTCACCTATATACGCTCTCATTATTGCTATTTTTTTTAAAATATTTTTTTTCAACCAGGCATTTATAGACTTTTGGTTCTTTGCACTGATGGGTATATTAAGTCATTTACTTGTTGACATTTTCAATAGTTTCGGAACAATGTTGTTTTATCCTTTTAAAAAGAAAAAAATTGAACTTGATCTTATTTATGAATTTGATCCCGTAATTTCATTGGTATTTTTGGTAATGAGTATCGAATTTTATCTTTTAGGTGAGAAAGTTCCATTTCTGGTTTTTGTCCTAAATGTTTTTGCAATCATAACCTACTATTTATTAAGGGCATATAGTAAAAGAAATTTTGGCAATCAACTTCAAAAGCAGTTTCCTCAGCTCATTAATAATGCAAAAAACACAACAATAGTCCCTGCAAAATATTGGCGATGGAAGGGTATTATCCTAAAGGATAATAATCATTTTATTTTTCGAAAAATTGAAAAGGAAATTGTCATCGAGAATCGGCCTATATATGAAATTCCTGAAAGTCTAATGAGACCTGAAATTCAAAAATATAAAGAATATGCACGAATATTAGATGTTAGTATTACTGATAAGGAATTAGTATTGCAAAATTTAATCTATTCAGCAAGTGTATATACATTAAGAATGAATACTGACTCTCTAACCGGCAAGGATATAACTATTAGCCTCCCAAACCTCAAATATGATGATTATTAGTTTTATTTCAATTGCCAGGAGCATGATTATAGAGTAATCCCGATAGCTATCGAAAGTGAATTTGTGAAAAATAGAAGTTAAGAAATGCAGTTTATTAAATTAAAATTTTTAAAAAGATGAAAAAGAAACCTAACAAACAAATTCTGGACGCAATGAGCAGAAATTCTGATTATTGGAAAGGCCCTTTTTATTTCAATCGCAAAGACCCAAGGTTAATAGTTCCTAAATTGAATCCGGCTATGGGGATGACTTTGAACTTTGCAAGTCCGTATACATACTTATTGGTAATTGCAATTATTCTGATTCTTGTAGGATCTCAATATTTATAAATATCTTTGCGGCTGTGAAAAATCTGCTGAAGATATTAAAGTACGCTATTCCTTACTGGGTTATTGCAACAATTAGTGTGTTGTTTAATATTTTCAGTGTACTGTTTTCATTGGCTTCTTTTGCTTTTTTTATACCAGTACTTGATATACTTTTTAATCAGACTGAAGCCGTAGTAAGCACTCCTGAACCGCTTACACTTAAGGCCTTTCTTACTTTTGATATGGGTCTGATTAAAGATAGTTTTTATTATCAGATAAATGACATAATAAATACTTACGGGCAGCAAAAGGCTCTTTTATATATTTCTATTGCAATAGTAGTTTTGTTTTTTCTGAAGAACTTATTTCGCTATCTCGCAATGTTTTTCCTTGCTGTAGTGCGGAACGGAGTTGTTAAAGATTTAAGGAATGATCTTTATTATAAAATTTTGATTTTGCCACTTTCCTATTTTTCCGAGCAGCGTAAGGGTGATATTATGGCACGAATGACAACGGATGTCCAGGAGGTGGAATGGTCGATTATGACCTCGCTCGAGATGATTTTCCGGGAGCCGATAACTATTTTATCATTTCTGATTACTCTGTTTATTATCAGCCCTTCCTTAACACTCTTTGTCCTGATATTGCTACCGGTTAGTGGATTCCTGATTGGCAGGATTGGTAAAAGCCTGAAAAGGACATCTGAAAAAGGGCAGAAAAAAATGGGCGTCATTCTCTCTCTAATTGAAGAGACTATTTCAGGACTTAGAATTATCAAAGCCTTTAATGCCATTGATTATGTGAATAAACGATTTCATAAAACAAACTGGGAATATACGAAAATAATGACGAGATTATATCGCAAGCGCGATCTGGCATCTCCAATGAGTGAGTTTCTCGGGGCAATTGTTATGGTAATTGTTGTATGGTATGGAGGGCGTATTGTCTTAAGCTCTGATTCTTCGCTTAGCGGATCGGTCTTTATAGTTTATCTAGGAATTTTTTCACAACTTATCCCACCTTCAAAGAGTATTACACAGGCTGTCTATAATATTCAGAAAGGGTCGGCATCTGTTGAAAGGATTCAGCAGGTTCTAAATGCACCGGAGGTTATTGAAGAAAAACCTGATGCTAAACAGCTAAACGAGTTTTTAAGTGATATTGAATATAGTGATTTGAGTTTTAAGTATGATAATGATGATGTTCTGAAAAATATTAACCTGAAAATAGAAAAGGGGAAAACTATTGCAATTGTTGGTGCATCAGGAGGGGGGAAATCAACAATGGTTGATCTGTTGCCGCGTTTTTATGACTGCACAAAAGGAGAATTGCTAATAGATGGAGTGAACATTAAAGATTATGTAATTTCTGATATCAGGAATATGATGGGAATTGTTACTCAGGAGTCAATATTATTTAACGATACTGTTTTCAATAATATAGCATTTGGCATGGAGGATACCACAGAAGAAGATGTTGTTGAGGCTGCTAAAATAGCTAATGCACATGAATTTATTGTTAGCATGGATAATGGTTATCAGGCAACTATTGGCGACCGTGGCACAAAACTCTCAGGAGGTCAAAGGCAAAGGTTGAGTATTGCCAGGGCTGTATTGAAAAATCCGCAAATTCTGATTTTTGATGAGGCAACCTCATCACTCGACACCGAATCGGAAAGGCTGGTGCAGGATGCTCTGATGAAACTTCTCGTTAACCGCACTTCCATAGTTATTGCTCACAGATTGTCAACAATCCGGTTTGCCGATGAAATTGTCGTTATTGATAAAGGCAGGTTGGTTGAAAGAGGAACACATTCTGAGCTATTAAAGCAAAGCGGGGTTTACAAAAAGCTCTACGACTTACAGTCATTTGCTTCATAAGTTTCTATTATCAGCCAGGCAAACGTTGCACTTCATGCCGAAAGTCTTGCTGCAATTCCGTACAAAAGATTTTTAGAATTGACTGAGGAGATTTGATTTTGAAATAATTGCAAATATTTAATGTAACGGGCTGTTATTGGTGACACCCATAAATACTTCGCTACTCTGACTTTTTTAGCTTTTAAGGTAGTGGAGATGTTAGATTATTACTTATCAATAGTCCACAATTCCTGTGCATTCAGTTTAAACGCAATTACTCCATCTTTTTTTGTATAGTACAGCTCCATTGGGCGTGAACTTTGTTTTATGAAATAGACACTATCAAAAACAACTCCGTTCAGGGTTACAGATTTTTTATAACTATATATCTGGCCGAAGTCATAGTCGCTGTTGGTGTATGTTATCATTTTTAGTTCGTTACTATAATATGTGCCGTCTATCATTTTTACATACAGATAGTCCCAGTCTCCAATATCTCCTTTATCACTTTCCAGTTTATATGAAATTATATATGATGTTTGGTCTGATTCAAAAGTAAGTTCCTCCCGTTCAAAATCGGCATAATAATCCTTCTGTGAAGAAAAGAAACCGCTTGCATCTGTCATATATCTTTTATTTTCGTAATATGAGTTGCGCCCTTGCCCTTTAAAAATCATTGTACCTGTATCATTTTTATACACAATATATTCAAGACCGTAGAACGGTATCCAGGCTTTCGATGAAGGCCGCATGTCTATAGGATCCGATTCAACTGACTTCGGTCCACAGGAGGGTAACGAAAGGAGTATTGATATGATTAAACTTAATAATGAGTATCTTATAAATTTCATTCTTCTGTCAAATTTAGTGATTGTACGATAAATACAGTTTAATGTTCCATACACCACAAAGTTAAATAATTTTATTCACATTGGCTTGTTGAAACTTTCCTGATTTTACCAATATAACGTTTGTTTTTCATTTTAATTTTGGGCCGTTATCTAATAACGACTTTTTTTATTTTCAAATAGAAAAGCATAGCAGCGACAGGCCGTTCCCCCTTTCAACAGGGAGGTGGTTAAAGTCCACCCGCTGCTTTTTTTATTTGATAATTTAACATCCTGTCTATTTTTTTTCAATAACCCTGCAAACATTTTTTATTTTTGCCATCAGCAATACAACATAACTGATATGGTAAAAAGGAAAAAGGTTTTAGTGAGCGGATGTTTTGATATGCTTCATAGCGGCCACGTCGCATTTTTTGAAGAGGCTTCACAATTTGGTGATTTGTATGTCGGACTTGGTGCTGATAAGACAATATTTGATCTTAAAAACAGAAGGACAGTATATTCGGAGGATGAGAGACTATATATAGTCAGATCACTAAAGTTTGTAAAAGATGCCTGGATTAACAGTGGTAGCGGGATTCTTGATTTTGAAGAGGATATAAAGGTTCTCAAACCTGATATTTTATTTGTGAATGAAGACGGCGACAGTGACAGCAAGAAAGTGCTTTGCGACCATTATGGGATTGAATATGTCACAAGTAAACGCATCCCGAAAGAAGGCCTTCCCGAAAGGTCAACAACCGGTATTCGTTCGACTAACAAAATTCCCTATCGCCTCGATCTTGCCGGTGGTTGGCTCGATCAGCCCTATGTGTCAAAATACTATCCGGGCTCTGTAATTGCCATTTCCATCGAACCGGAACGTGAATTTAACAACAGAAGCGGGATGTCGTCAAGCACAAGGGCAAAAGCAATTGAGATCTGGGGTTACCGCATCCCGGATGATGATCCGGAGAAGCTTGCAAAATTGCTTTTCAGCTATGAAAATCCTCCGGGTAAAACAGAGATAAGCGGCTCACAGGATTCCATTGGTATAGTCTTTCCCGGACTTAATAAAATGTATTATGAAGGGAAATACTGGCCCGAGTCTATTGAAAGTATTAATGATGATGATATTCTCGACTGGATAGAAAGACATCTTCATTTTCTGCCTTTATCGCCAAGGCAATACGATTATGATGTATTGGCCGACACAAATATCAACAGGGAAAATGCAAAGGTACTCGCTGATGCAACAGACAAAGCGTGGGATGCTATAATAAAAATGGATGCTATTTCATTTGGAAAACATTTCAGGGAATCTTTTGAAGCCCAGATCAAAATGTTTCCAAATATGGTTAATAAAAATATATTAACAACTCTCGAATCTGTAAAAGATAAGGCACTCGGCTGGAAGTTGTCCGGTGCCGGTGGTGGAGGATACCTTGTCCTTGTCTCAGAAGATAGTATTCCCGGAACTTTTCAGGTTAAGATCAGAAGGAAAGGATAAACTTTTCATTCTGATCTCTTTATCGTGAATGCAATTTTAACAGAATCACTCGGTTACATCAATCTGAAAATCATCAAAGTAGCTCGCTGCATCTGCTTTTGTCCAAAGTCCGACTTTGCCCGCATCTTTAAATGTTTCATCTTTCACCTGAAACAGTTCCTTGTCGTTCAGGTAAACAGTGAACAGGTCATCCGAAACTGTTAGCTTAAGAGTGTTCCAGCCGTTTCCGAGAGGTTCCACATCAACACCGTAAGTCCTTCCTTTACCCAACAAAGGCAGGTCTGTTCTTTTTCCGTCTTTCACTTTGTAAAGTACTACATTGTCTTCAAGAGGGTTAGCCCTCACAACATAATAGTTGTTGGCATCTTTGAAACGCCATACAAAGCCGCCACCCTGATCCATTCTCCCGGTAACACCCTTCAGTTTTACGGTTAATTCCACATTTTTCGCTTCTAATCCGTCAAATACAACCACATT
>JAOZOC010000126.1 GCA_029933495.1 Bacteroidales bacterium | reverse complement strand
GATTTAATCAAGATTCCACCGTATGTATCGTTAAAATTTCCTAATGAAATATCAACCCCGTATCTATGTGCTTCAAATTCTCCAAGTTTTCTATTGTGATTCATTGTAAATCCATCCTTATGAACATTACTGAAAAAATAAAATTCAATATCTATGAATTGAAATGTCTTATCGTTTATTTTCAATTCATATTTGTTAATCAATTCACTTGCAATTGAGGAAAATGATTTTTGAACACTTTCAAAAGAGTCTGTATTAATTGTAAAGTTCATTTTTTCTTTTATTTTAATAAGCCATAACGTTGTAATAAAATATATTCACTTTATTTCTTCATTATCTTCTCATAAAAGTAATCTTATTCTGCCAAATAGGTGGAATAAGATTACCTTTTCCTCATCCACTGTCATAATACATTGTATCAAGTGGGTTCTTAAATTTTGTAAAATCAGTTTTTGCCACATGCGTATAAATCTCTGTTGTTTTTGAACTACTATGCCCTAAAAACTCCTGAATATATCTGAGGTCTGTTCCGCTTTCGAGATGATGGGTTGCAAATGAATGTCTTAACATATGAGGTGTAATTTTTCTATTAATTCCGGATTTAATAGCGGCACTTTTTACTATTTTTAAAACACTTGTTGTACTATATTGCCCCCCATTATGCCCTTCAAATAACCATTCTTCGGGCTTGTATTTTTTATAATACTCTCTCAAAAGATTCAGCATATACTTTGAAAGCCCGACATAACGATCTTTATTACCTTTTGACTGATATATTTTTATTAACATCTGCTCAGATAGTATGTCGGTAATCTTCATATTAACCAACTCGCTTCTTCGTAATCCTGCCGAATACAAAAGACTTATGATGCATTTATGTTTTAAATTATCAGTTACATCAATCATTTTTTTTACTTCAGTGGCAGACAAAACATTCGGCATATTTTTTTTCTTTCTCGGCCGTTTAATATCCAAATACATTTTTTCTCTGCCTAAAACTTTGTCATAATAAAATTTTATAGCATTAATACGTTGATTTTGCTGGCTCGGTGAAATATTTTTCTCCCGTATCAACCAAAGAACGTAGTCGTTAATTTCTTTCACCGTAATACTTTCCAACTGCTTGTCTGGAAAATATCTTATAAAGTCTTCAAAATAGTTGACATAAGTTTCTTTTGTGCTTTTGCTGTATCTCCTTTGCTCAAGAATATCAAGATATGTTTGCGGTAGTTTTACTTTTGGTTTCTTAATTCTTTCATGTTTCGGTTTGGTATTTTTAACTGCTTTACTATTTTTTAGTGCCGAGTAGTCAACATAAGCCGATTCCTTAAGAATATCGAAAACTGTTGATAACTTAAACTCATTTTTTTCAATATACCAAAATTTTGCACTTTGACTCCACTTTATTCCCCCGATTTTCTTAATGATTGGGATTAGTTTTTCATCATATTGAAACCGTAAAGCAACTACATCAGTTCCTTTGTGAACTGCTATGCTTAATGATATTTTTGGTTTTGCAGGCAATGATGTTCAGTTTAGTTCAAATCAGGCTGTAAAGCTACATATTTTTTCCTTTGTAAATATGTTTATATACCTTTGTATCTGATAATATCAGTTGCATAAGGAAATAAAATGACAAAAATCAGTACATCTCTGACAATTAACTCCAAAACATTTACCGGAAAGCAATTGATTGAATTCTGTTCGGCCGGATTAGTTGCTGCAAAAAAAGATTCGCCTGAATACAACCTTCACAGTTTCATAATGAACTGGATTTCGGATGAACCGGCTATTACCGTTAAAACATCTGGTTCAACAGGTAAACCTAAAGAGATAGTGTTATCGAAAAAATCAATGACAGAGAGTGCAAAGCTGACAGGTGATTTTCTCAGACTTAAAAAGGGTGACAGGACTTTGCTTTGTCTTCCTGTAGATTTCATTGCCGGGAAAATGATGGTAGTGCGGGCTTTTGTCCTTGGTCTTAACCTGGCACCTGTGCCTCCGGCAGCCAATCCTTTGAAAAATATTGACCGGAGTTTCGGGTTTGCGGCAATGACCCCGATGCAGGTTCATAACACTCTGGAGTGCGACGACGGATATGAGAAACTTAATAAAATCGAAAAGCTGATAATCGGAGGTGGAGATATCAGCGGAAAGCTGTTGCAAAAAATCCAAAAGCTTAAAAACAAAACCTACCATACTTACGGGATGACAGAAACAGTAACTCATATTGCCCTTAAGCGGTTAAACGGAATTACACCTGATGCCATTTTTAAAGCTTTACAGAGCGTTACATTTGAACAAGATGAAAGGGAGTGCCTCGTAATAAGCGCTCCGCATATTTCAAATAAAAATATAGTCACAAATGACATTGTTAATTTAAAAAATGAAACAGAATTTCATTTTATTGGAAGATTTGATAATGTAATAAATACCGGAGGAATTAAGATATTTCCGGAGGTAGCTGAAAAAAAATTAAGTGGTATCATCAACAGCAGGTTTATTATTGCAGGAGTGCCTGATGAGAAGCTGGGAGAAAAAGTGGTTTTGATTGTTGAAACAAAAAATCACGATAAAGACAGGTTTGAAAAAATCATTTCAAATTCCTCATTATCAAAATATGAGAAACCAAAAGAGATACTTTTTATTGAAACATTTCCTGAAACTGAAAATGGAAAGATTGACAGGAGAAGGCTGCTATTGGGTTACTAAGTGCATTAGTAAGATATAATATTTTGCAGTTTTTGGTTTGCTTTAAAAGTTCCGGTTTTTCTAAATAATCTATTATTTCTATTATTACTCTTAACCTGGACATAGTATCCAGATTTATGTCCAAGTTTAGTAATAACATTATTGTTTATATCTATAACTTGGACACTATGTCCAAGTATATGTCCAAGTTCAGTTAATTAAGCAACAACATATCTGTAGTTAGGAGAATTTATATCTTCCCCATTATCTGTAATTAAGCCAAGTACTTTCATTTTAGCTAAATGCCTTTGAGCAGTTTTATAACTAATATTAAAATGAGCTGAATATTCACGTGTACTGACTTCACCTGTTGTTTTAATCCAATCAAAACCTTTTATCTGAATCTCAGTTAATTGCTTAATACTTTTAACAGGATATAATTCTTTAACACTTTCTATTGTCCGAGGAAACGTAACAATGAGGTAAGGCTTTTTATAATTAATCACTGGCAAAGGAAGATCAAAGTTTTCCCTCATTGTACGGTATGTATCCATTCCAACACCCGTTTCTTCCATAAAACGCACAATGTTAAAAATGTAAGCCAATTCGGGATTACGGGTTTGTGAAATAGCTGTGAAGTTTTGCAAATTTTTCAACGTATTAGGGGAAATTGGTTCGCCAGGACTTCTGACTTCAATTTTCTTAGGCGTAATCTCTAACTCAACTTTTGCACCTTTGATCGAATAATCACGGTGGATTATTGCATTGATAACAGCTTCACGTATAACATCAGGAGGAAAGTGTGAAACTTTCTCCCTGGTAAAATCCGACCTATCCATGCTTTCAGGAATTACTTTCTTTACCCATTCCTTTACTTTGTCAGGTATAAGGACAAGAGCATCATTAAAACTTTCGGCATCCGGTTTTTGTCCACCACCATAATCTACTTTTGCCTTTACTGCTGCCTGTGGGAATTTATCTCTAGGGCTTTTGCCAAATAATAAAATGCAATCGCCAGTTGGCCGTACTTCCCCATTTTTATCATCAACTTCAAGTAAATCTTTACTTATCAAATCATTCTTTAAATCGTCTGAATTATAAGCGTATTTTTTCTTTGATTTAGAAATGTAGAATTTAAGAGCATCTTTCGATAATGAATGAATATTCGCATTTCTAATTGCTTTTTGTAAAGGTCCTGTTACAATTTCCAGAGCTGTAACCTCGCGCCTGTTTTCCTCTTCCACCCAATCGTTAAAATCTTTATTAAAGGCTAATATTTCCTTATGTAAATCCTTATTGAATGGTAGTACCTCAGCTTTAAATTCCTCCTCCAATAGCTTTTTGCCTCCTTTGGCTTTTGAGTTTAATTCCTGTACACCATACCAAACTTTTTTAATGCGGGCATTGCCTATTCTTTCAGCACAGCAAATTTTAGGAGATTTTCTTGCTTTGGGGCCACATGGTTCCAAGGTGGCAAACAACCAGCAATTTGATAAATCTTTGGTGCGGAATTTTTTATCCAACAACGTGTATTCCGCATGGTCTCCCTCCCTAAACTCACCCCTGTGCGGTTTCATAAGTCCCATCCGGGAATACTAGAACCGCTCCAACCTTTGGGCTGGGAGCATCTTTGTTCAGCTCGTCCACAGACTTTTTCATTGCCTCAATGGCTTTTAACATATAAAACCGGGGTTCTTCTCTTTGATTTTCTGTTTTTTCTTTGTTTGCCATAGCTAGAATATTATAATCTACTTCCCATTTCAACAATTCACTTGCTGAAGATTTATTGACGATAAGTTCTATCCCCTCCTCCTATATTTAATATTGTAATTTATAATAAAAACCAACTCTTATTCCGTGAAACCGCGATACTCAGTTAAAACAGTATTTATTTTATCAATAATTATCTTTTCCTTCATCCTCATCATAAATTCTGATCCTTACTCCGTCATATCGTTTCTCTATTCCATTTTTGTAATGAATGGTTATAAATGGGGTTCCGTCATTATTATATTTTATCCATTCGCCGTTCTTCAATCCCATTGAGTAATTACCTTCCTTCTTTTTATTGCCATTTGACCAGTACCATGTATGCCGTCCGTTTGGATTATCTTCAATGAATTCTCCCTCAAAGTTTAGCTGGCCGTTGTTATAATAGCTTTTCCATAATCCATGGCGCATTCCATCAAGATATTCTCCCTCTTCACGATGATCGCCATAATTGAAAACCCATTTGCCGTCCCTGTAATCCTCAATATAATCACCTTCGGCAATAACACTTCCGTATTCATCATATTCGATGCTGTGTCCGTCGAGCATTCCGTTAAAATAGCTCTCTTCACGTTCAAGCAGTCCGTCAGAATAATACCACGACCATATTCCGTCAAGTTTACCATCATTATTATAACTGCCAATTTGCTCAAGCTGACCATTAAAATGATAAAATTTCCATTCACCAATTCTTTTCCCTTTATCATATGTACCAACTGATTTTACGGCACCATTCGGAAAGTATTCTGTCCACGGACCATCCCTCAAACCTTCCTCATCTGTAATACCTTCGCCTGTAACTATCCCGTTATGAAAAACATATCCTTTCACAATATTGCCTTCTTCATCATACTCTCTGCGGACTCCCTCAGGCACGTCATCTTTAAAGCTTGCCATCACTTTTACTTTCCCGTTAGGATAATATTCTGTTTTTATTTCAAGTTTGGCAAGCTCGGCAACATTCTCCTGCAGCACACCATCAACATACTTTGAAGTAGATATAAGATTCCCATCTTCATCATAATCCTTAAAATATCCATTTTCGAGATCGTTTTTATAAACACCCTCTTTTCTGATTTTACCATCAGAATAAAACCACACCCATTTTCCCTGTTTTAACCCTTTCTTATCTATACGGTTAATATTTTCAATATCTTCAATATATCCTTTTCTGTAATGAATAAGTTCAATTACACGGCCATCGTCAGAAGCAAACATTTTCCCTAATCCTTCTTCGAGACCATCAATAAACGGGACCTGCTTTTTTAATTTTGTATTTGGATAATAATAAAAAGTAAACCCCTGTTTTATATCATCAATAAAATTTTCTTCCATCACCTCTTCTTCCTGGTAAGTCCGCCTTATGCCATTTTTTTTACCGTTTTTATAAGTTATCTGTAAAACAACTTTTCCGGTATCATTATAAAATGTCCAAATACTATCAAGTTCAAAATTTACCCGTTTTCCTTCAGATTTAATAACACCGCTTTCAAAAAATGTTTTCCAGTAATCATCTGGCTTCCCATCACGCATAGTACCAACACTCGAAATCTGGCCATTTTCATAATGAAACACAGTCAAACCATTTGGGTTTATGCTGTCAGCTTCATTTTGGGCATTCAAACCCGCAATAATAAAAAATAATAATAGTGAAATTATATTCTTCATTTCTATAGATTATTATTAAATTTTAAATTTTATTTTATCAAGTTCATTTTCATCGAAATATCAAGCATTCTCCTGATTGGCACTTCTGCTTTTTTCATTACCTCATCAGGCAGATTAATTTCCGGTTTTTCATTCTCCAAACTTAAGTAAATTTTTTCAAGCGTAATCATTTTCATGTAAGGACAATCATTACAGGAGCAGGTTTCATCTGTTGCAACAATTAAAAATTCCTTGTCAGGAGAGTTTTTATGCATTTCGTGTAATATTCCAGTTTCGGTTGCAACAATAAATTTTTTTGATGAATTTTCCATTGTATATTTCAACATTGCTGTAGTAGATCCCACAAAATCGGCAAGTTCCAGAACCTGGGCTTTACATTCCGGATGAGCTACTACTTTAGCATCAGGATTTTCAACTTTAAGATTAATAATTGCCTCTGTTGATAATATATCGTGTACTTCACAGGTTCCATCCCATAGCAGCATATTCCGGCCGGTAATTTTGTTAATATATCCTCCAAGATTTTTATCAGGTGCAAAAATTATCTTCTCATTTTCAGGAAAAGAATCAACTATCTGCTTAGCATTCCCCGAAGTACAAATCACATCAGATAAGGTCTTGATATCAGCTGTGCAGTTGATGTATGAGATAACTTTATGATTGGGATATCTGGCCTTAAACTTTGCAAAATCATCTTTCGGACAGGAGTCTGCAAGCGAACAACCGGCTTCGAGGTCGGGTAAAAGTACTTTTGTGTCAGGATTGAGTATCTTTGCGGTTTCGGCCATAAAATGAACGCCGGCAAAAACAATAATATCAGCTTTACTTTTTGAAGCAATTTGAGACAGTCCCAGGCTATCTCCGACATAATCGGCAATATCCTGTATTTCGGGAACCTGATAATAGTGAGCCAGCAAAACCGCATTTTTTTGTTTTTTAAGTTGCAATATTTTTTTAATCAACTCTTCGTTGGTAAAAGTAGTCAGTTTAAAATTATCGTTTTTTGAAATCATTTTAAAAGATATTATTATTATATTTTATTTAAGAAATTTAATGTTATTATCATGTATCTGTTAGTTGTGTGAATAAAAATAAGCCTGTTTACTTGACTTAGTCACATATCAATATTTATTAACACATCTTTAACATTAATTAGTATTATTGCTTAGTATTTTACACTGATATTAACAATATGTTAAAACATATATCAATTGATAAAATTAACTCTTCTTTCAGTTTAATTTTTGTTGAAACAGTTATAAAAAAAACTTAAAAAAAGATGTTATTTGTATTAAAATTCATTTTCATCGTGCCATTGTTAATATCTCGATTGCTTTTTAAAAAATAATAACAAAGGTAAACAGATATCAACATATAAAATGTTAAAAACTATTATTTTTTTGATTTTAAGCATTATAACCGCAAAAATTTAATTCTTTGAATGAAATAATTCATTAATTTATAGATATATATAATTAATAACTATTTTTGTTTGATATTTTAGTTATTAACATGGGTAAAAATAGCAAGATAATTCCGATAGGGTCAGACCATGCAGGGTTTGAACTGAAACAATATCTGATTGAGAATCTTTCGGAAAAAGGTTTCGTATTTAAAGATTTCGGTACATATTCAGAGGAGAGTGTTGACTATCCTGATTTTATTCATCCGGTGGCAAAATCGGTTAATGACGGCTTGTACGAGAGGGGAATAGTTATCTGCGGAAGTGGACAGGGAGCAAATATGACTGCAAACAAACATCAGAAAATCAGGTCGGCTTTATGCTGGGATCTGGAACAGGCAAAACTGTCGCGTCAGCATAATGATGCCAATATTATTGCTTTACCGGGAAGATTTGTTAATTTTGATGCCGCTGTTGAGATGGTAGAGACGTTTTTCAGTACCGGATTTGAGGGCGGAAGGCATAAGAGAAGGATTGAAAAAATACCGGTTTAATACAGTATCAGGTTAATTGCAACATAAGAAACATATCAGATAATGCAGCAGGTATATCATAAATTTATGAAAGATGCCGAAAGGGTGGCTTTCGATCTTGAACATCGCAGCAAGATAAGATTTAATATGTCGAAATATTATGCTGCTGTTGAGAGAGG
>JAOZOC010000682.1 GCA_029933495.1 Bacteroidales bacterium | reverse complement strand
TCGCAACTAAATTATAATTAAATCAAACATTCACTCATTCACTCATTCACTCATTTAAGCATTCAATCATTCACTCATTCATTATGAAGACATTAGATGTAAAAGGCCTTGCCTGCCCGATGCCGCTGATAAAAACAAAAAAAGCATTGCAGGAACTTGAAAAAGACGAAACACTGAAAGTAATAATTGATAACGATACTTCGGTCTCAAACGTGCTTCACTTTTTATATGACAACGATATTCCGGTTACGCAAAAGAAGGAAGGAGGAATAACGGAACTAACGGTAAATAAAACAGATGCAGATATTGACGATGTGGAAGTAGAAAACTATTGTGAAATTGATCTGCCTGTTACAAACGATTTTGTACTTGTATTTGCAAAGAATAAAGTCGGAGAAGGCTCTGACGAGCTTGGGAAGATGCTGGTCGGTGGATTTTTGAATACTTTCAAAGAGATGGACAGATTGCCGAAAAAAGTAATTTTCCTCAACTCGGGAGTTTTTTTGGTATTGAATGATTCCCCTGTTTTACCAATATTAAAAGAGTATGAAAAAAGCGGGGTTGAGCTACTTGCCTGTGGCGCCTGTCTCGACTTTTACGAAAGGACAAAAGATATTGCAGTCGGCAGGGTTTCAAATGCTTATGACATTTTGAATGCAACACTTGATGCGGGTAAGGTGGTTAGCTTTTAACCATTACTAATTACTTCGTAAATTTCTTCCTTTCTTTCGCTTTTTCGCAAAATACTCCTTAATCTGTCATAATAATCTTATGTATTAATTACAAGGTATTTATCCGGTAAAGAAATGATTTTTACCTAATCACCAAAAATCTTTATATGTTTGCACAGGCAACCCGTAATAAAATTGAATTGTCAGTAATTCAAAACGAAAGGAACAATGGAATTAAAGAATATCACTATAAATAACGATTTTGAGAGTTTCGACTTGCTGAAGCTGGTTGATCAGGGTGGTTGCTCCGCAAAGCTGCCTGCTGCTGAACTTGCCAAAGCGCTGGCAGGGTTGCCAAAAGCAAATAATAAAAATTTGCTTGTTGACATTGAAACTCACGATGATGCAGGAGTTTATAAAATTAACGATGACCTGGCACTTGTGCTGACTACTGATTTCTTTCCACCGGTCTGCTCCGATGGTTATGATTTCGGCCAGATTTCAGCTACGAATGCCCTTAGTGATGTTTATGCTATGGGTGGTAAAGTGCTAACTGCATTAAACCTTGTTTTATTTCCTGCAAATGTTCCGATGACAATATTGAAAGAAATATTGAGAGGTGGCCACGATAAGGTTGCCGAAGCCGGAGGAGTAATTGTTGGCGGGCACACTATCGAAGATGATATTCCGAAATACGGTCTGGCCGTAACAGGTACAGTACATCCTGACAGAATAATAACAAATGTAGGAGCAAAACCCGGAGATAAACTTATCCTAACCAAACCCCTTGGAACAGGAGCTATCATCTCGGCAAAAAAAATAGATCTGGCAGAAGAAGAAACTTACAACAAAGCAATAGAAACAATGAAGCTGCTGAACGACGAAGGAGCTGAAATAATGAATAAGTATTCAGTAAAGTGTGCTACTGACATCACTGGATTCGGACTCATAGGTCACTCGCTGAAGATGGCACAAGGCAGCAATGTTTCCATTCACATTAATGCCGCCAATGTTCCTGCTATTGATAAGGTAATGGATTTGATAGATATGGGCTGCATTCCCGGAGCTGCATTCCGTAACCTTGAGTTTACCAAAGATGACTGCCGGTTTGACGAATCTGTTGATTATAATAGCAAAATGCTACTACTCGATGCACAAACGTCAGGAGGGCTGTTGATTTGCGCCCCGTCCAATCGAGCCGACAAAATAGCTGAAGAACTTAGAAATTCCAAATATCCTGAAACCGCAATTATTGGAGAAGTTCTTGAAAAATCAGAGAAACCGGTTTATGTTATATAGAATATTTTAAATCAAAAGGCAACCTTATTAACTATGATTTTGTCAAATATAAGTACATATTGTTATTATTAAATACATTTACAAACAAACAAAAATGAAATGAAAAAAGGATTATTAACATTTATTGTCATCCTGTTCGCATTTTCTGCT
>JAOZOC010000681.1 GCA_029933495.1 Bacteroidales bacterium | reverse complement strand
ATTTTATCTATCATCTTGCACCAAGTGGACAAGCAGGTTTTGTTTTGGCAAAAGGCTCTTTAACTTCTAAAACTTCTGGTGAAGGAGATATTAGAAAAAACTTGATTGAAGAAGGCCTAGTTGACTGCATTGTAAATCTTCCTGCCAAATTATTTTTAAATACTCAAATTCCTGCTTCTTTATGGTTTATGAGCCGTAACCGAAGCAATGGAAAATACCGAGACCGAAGTAAAGAGATACTTTTTATTGATGCCCGAAATATGGGGCATTTGATAAACCGTAGAACTCGCGAACTATCTAAGGAAGATATTACACTTATTGCCGAGACTTACCACAATTGGAGAAACCCTGATGGTGATTATGAAGACATAAAAGGCTTTTGCAATGCTGCAAGTATTGAGCGAGTAAAAGAGCTTGATTATGGTTTAACTCCCGGAAGATATGTTGGTTTGGCTGATGAAGAGGATGACTTTGATTTTAACGAACGCTTTATAAGTTTAAAAGCCGAATTTGAAGAACAGTTAAAAGAAGAAACGGAATTGAATAGAAGAATTTTGAAAAATCTTGAAAAAATTGACCTGCCTATGCAGGTAGTGTTGAAAGATGAGTAGTTTTAATTCCACCGAATTCGAGGGATTTAATAATAACCGGTCACAATTTGCGACTGGTTTAAACTGGAATTTAGCATGACAGATAAAAATCAAATAATACCAATTAGTAATATACAAAACCTGATTTTTACTATTCGTGGTGTTCACGTAATGCTTGATAGTGACTTAGCGAAAATGTATGGTGTTGAAACAAAAAATCTTAATTTGGCTGTTAAAAGAAATATTGAAAGATTTCCGGATAAATTCAGATTTCAACTTGTAGAAAAAGAATGGGAAAGTTTGAGGTTGCAATTTGAAACCTCAAAACACTCTAATGAATCTTTAAGGTCACAAATTGCGACCTTAAAAGAAAAAAGAGGTGGAAGACGTTATTTCCCTTATGCTTTTACCGAGCAAGGAGTAGCAATGCTTTCATCTGTTCTTCGTAGCGAAACAGCCGTGAAAGTCAGTATTCAAATTATTGATGCATTTGTTGAAATGAAAAAATTTATTTCTGCTAATGCAGGTATTTTTCAAAGGCTAGATAAAGTAGAGCAAAAACAAATTGAGACAGACCAAAAATTTGAACAAATCTTTAAAGCACTTGAAGATAAAAGCATAAAACCCAAACAAGGTATTTTTTACGACGGGCAGGTATTTGATGCATACATTTTTATTGCCGACCTTATAAAATCTGCCAAAAAATCAATCTTGCTGATTGACAATTATATTGATGAAACTGTTTTGCAACTCTTTACCAAACGGAAGAAAAATGTAGCGGTAACTATTTATACCAAAAACATTACAAAAATACTAAAACAGGATTTAGAAAAGTACAACAACCAATATCCTGCTATAAATATTAAAAAGTTTACCAAAGCTCACGACCGTTTTTTAATTATTGACGAAACAACCGTTTACCACATTGGAGCAAGCCTAAAAGATTTAGGTAAAAAATGGTTTGCTTTTTCTAAAATGGATATACAAGCTATGGAAATGATTACCAATATTAGTAAAGGGGGTGGTGATGAGTGATTGGAAAGAAACAGATTTTGGGAGAATCCCAATTGATTGGGAAGTTGGGACTTTAGGACAAATTTCAGAAGTGTTAACCGATGGAGCACATAACTCCCCAAAACCAATAAGTTCTAATAATTTTATGGCATCAGTTAAAGATATGCGATATAATTATTTTGATTTTTCTGATTGCAAAACAATTTCTGACCAAGATTTTGAAGATTTGGTTAATAATAATTGTAGCCCCAATTATGGAGATATACTATTATCAAAAGATGGAGCAAACTGTTTAGATTTAATATTTGTCTATAAACAAAAAACAAAGATTGTTCTTTTATACTCAATAGATATTTCATTATTAAAAAGGGGTTATAATCCTGATTTTTATAGATATTTTTTACTATCTCCAAATGTGCAATATTTAATGAGAAACAATTATATTTCAGGTTCAGCTATTCCAAGAGTAATTCTGAAAGATTTTAAAAATGTTCCAGTTCCTTTAATTTCAATATCGAA
>JAOZOC010000680.1 GCA_029933495.1 Bacteroidales bacterium | reverse complement strand
GTTTTACGGTTAATTCCACATTTTTCGCTTCTAATCCGTCAAATACAACCACATTGAAATGATAGTTCGGATTGTCTTTAGATAGCTGAGCCAAAACTTTGTTCCCGTTGTCATCAACTATTTTCCACTCTGTACTTTCGCCTCTCCCCGTGAAATACTGTGACCAGCCTGACGGGAGTTTCCCGGTATCATACTTTTCAAAAGTGAAAGATGTATCGGCTGGTGCGGCAGGAGTAGCTGGCGCTGTGACAGCAGGTTCATTTTTAGTTTCATTTGTTGTTTTGGTACTGTTGGTTTTTGCCTGATTGCAACCAATGAGTAAAAAGATACTCAACGAGATAATGCTTAATGTTTTCATTTTTTAATAATTTTATTAATTAGACTTTTTTTAATTTTACTCTTCCTGAGCCCTCATAGCAGTAAACTGATGAATGTAATCATTTGAATTACAGTTCATAATGTAATTTTATACCCCTCACCTTTATCCTCTCCCTAAGGGAGAGGAAAGGCCAGCGCACCGGGTTCTTCCCTCTCCTTGAGGAGAGGGCCAGGGTGAGGTGAAATTTAATTTCATAATAAAAGCAGCTATACCCTAAGCTTCATCCAAAGCAGGAAAGCCCTTAAAATCAATTAGTACTCTAAAAAGTATTTCACATATTCATTTCCTGATTTCTTTATTTGTTCCACTGTGCCTGCATCCTCAATTTTACCTTCGTTAAGAATTATAATTTTATCTGATATTGCAAAAGCTTCCCTGTGATCGTGTGTTACATAGATAATAGTGAGATCAAAGTTTTGTTTAAGTTTTTTTATGTGATCCAGTATTTTTCGTTTCAGCTTCACATCAATGTTTGCAAGGGGTTCATCCATCAGCAAAATATCAGGTTTTAGAACGAGTGAGCGCGAAATGGCTACTAATTGCTTTTGCCCGCCCGAAAGCTGATGCGGATATTTCTCAGCCTGATCTTGTAACCCGAAGAATTCAAGCATCTTGGAAACAGTATCTTCTATGTCTTTTTCTTTTCGTTCGTTCAGCCCAAATGCAATGTTCTTATAAACAGTAAAATGCGGCCACAGAGCAAGGTCCTGAAAAATAAAACCAATATTCCGATTATGCGGAGGAATAACTATCCGGCCGTTTTCCGAAACTATTTTGTTATCAATAACTATCTTGCCGTTCTCCGGGATTTCAAGGCCTGCAATCAGTCGTAATATAGTAGTTTTGCCACACCCCGAACTTCCAAGCAGGCAGGTTAATCCGTTACCTTCAATGTTTAAATTGAAATTATGAAGCACCGGCCCGGCTCCGTAGGAATGAGTTATGTTATCGAGTTCAATCATTGGCATAACCATAGTTTTTAATAACCGGTTTCGCGATGAAGTAGAAGCCGGAAATCATTAGCAAAGTTAATAAAAATACAATTAGGGTCATAGAACTTGTCAGCGATTGTGGTGCATTTGCCATTATTGTGTAAACCTTTATTGGCATAATCTCAGTTCCCGGAGGATAAACCATTATCGTTATTCCCAGCTCTCCGAGGCTAAAGATGAAACTGATAACGAATGCTGCAAACAGGGATGGTAGTACCAAAGGGATCAAAATTTTCCGCAATCGTGTAAATGGTTTAATACCTTCAATCTGTGCAGCCTCATCCAATGATACAGGAATTTGTCTGATAGCATTTTCAATCAGTTTGGCCGATATAAATGAGAATTTACCCATATAACCTATCAGAATAATGATGTAACCGGAATAGATAAAATCAAGGCCGGGCTGATTATAAAAGGTTATTAAACTGATACCGAGAATTGTTGATGGAATTGCAAAAACTATAAGAAGAAACCAATCGAATGACTTTGTGCTTTTTGCACCCTTATTCCTCACAGAGTTATATGCAGCAACAAATCCGATGAAAACAATGATCAGCGCTCCTGAAAAAGCCAGACCTGCCGAATTACCGAATGTTGGTAAAAGCAGTTCAAATGCATGTGAAAATGATGCCGTTCCATCTTTAAATGATTGCATAAGCAGAATGATAAAGGGTAGAATAACCGAGATGAAAAGCCATCCGGAAAGAAATGACAGGCTTAATGATTTCCGGTTTGTTAATCTGTAACGCTTT
>JAOZOC010000125.1:5269-8327 GCA_029933495.1 Bacteroidales bacterium | reverse complement strand
TTTTTTCTTCATTTTCATAAAATAGATTACTTTTGCGGCTTGTTTTGAGAATGAGTGATATATTGAATTAATTAATGATCCGATGCGAAATCAAATTTCTATTTATTTAAAGCCAATCCTTGCAATTAGTGTTCTTGTATTGATATTTTCATCCTGTGTTCCTATTAAAAAACAGGTACTTATGCAAGTTCCGGAAGATGATTCGGCAAAGCAGGAGTATCTTAACGATAGGACATTGATGGATTACCATCTTAAACCCGGGAATAACCTTTTTATTAAAATAATGAGTGCAAATCAAGATGCCGATGATTTTTTTAATCCTGGAGTTGCCTCTTCCGGAAATATATATTATGATGCGGCAATCTACCTGACAAGTTATTCTGTTGATGATGAAGGATATGTTGAACTACCCTTTATTGGTAAGATATTTGCCAAAGGAAAGACCATTGAAGAATTCAGTATTGATGTTTCAGAAGTCATTGGTGAGTATTTGAAAAAGACAATGGTTGTTATTAAACTTGTGAATTACAATATAACCGTTGTTGGAGAAGTAAACAGAGCTGGACAATATAAGATTTATCAGGATAAGATAAATATTTTTGAAATTCTTGGAATGGCTGGCGATTTTACAACTTATGCCAAAAGAGATGACGTTGTAATTGTAAGGCATACTGAGAAAGGGTCAAAAGTTCATCATCTTGACCTGTTAAGTGATGATATACTGGTGTCAGAGTTTTATTATCTGATGCCTGATGACATAGTCTATGTACGGCCACTAAGAGGAAAGAACTTTGCATATCAGATGTTCCCTTATGCATTGGTTATCTCATCAATATCTTTAATACTTGCTATTTTTTCAATTTCAAAATAAGTAAATAAACGTGGAAAATAATTTTACAGAATATCAACAGGAAGAATCTTTTGATTATAAAGCGCTGTTTTTTAAACTTTACAGATATTGGTATTTCTTTATACTTACCATTTTCATAGCCCTGCTAATTGCGTTCCTATTCAATAAATATACAAAACCGATTTATGAGGTTAAAACAACGGTTTTAATAAATGACACTAAGGGTGGTGAAATGGACGCTCAGGCTCTTATGGGGTTTGGTTTTATGAATAGCCAGCAAAATGTGGAAAATGAAATCGGGAAACTTCAATCCTACACATTGGTAAATGAAGTTGTAAGAGATTTAGATCTATATATTGCATATTTCAGGGAGGAGAATTTTATTACCAAGGAACTTTATAAAGACAATCCTTTTGTTCTTGTTTTTGATTCAGCTCATCTGCAGCCAATAAATCTCAAGTTTAAAATTACGATTCTGAATAATAAATCATTTACTCTGGAAGCAGAAGGTAAAAATATTAAACTTTATAATTATAAAGAATATGAGGTTCATGAAAATCCCGGAAAAGAAAATGAAGTTAATATTTTAATTGACAGTACATTCTCATTCGGACAAAGAATAATAGACAAGAATTATAATTTTAAGGTTTTATTAAATGAAAGCTACAATCCTGAAACAGATAGTGATGTTAGTTTTTTCTTTATTTTTAATAATCCTGATAAACTGACAAAACAGTTTCAGGCGTTTGAAATAGAACCCATTAAAGAGGAATCATCAATTCTTAAAATCACATTAAAGGGTAATAATGTTAATAAATCTATTGATTTTTTAAATAAACTTACTGAGGTTTATCTTTCCAGAAATCTTAAAAAGAAGAATCGTGCTGCTGAAAACACTGTTTCGTTTATTAATTCACAGCTTGGTATCATTTTAGACTCTCTTAATTTTGCAGAGCAGTCGTTACAGGATTTCAGAACCACCAAAAAGGTTATGAATCTTGATTTCCAGGCCACACAGGTTTTTGAACAGTTAAAAGACCTTGAGGGTGACAAAGCAATGCTTTCACTTAAGAATAAATATTACATAACGTTAAAGAATTATATCGAAGAAAATAAGGGACTTGAAGATGTTCTTATTATCCCTTCTTCACTTGGTATTGATGATCCTTTGTTAAACGACCTGACAAAAGAGCTTACAAATGCATATTCCGAAAAGCAGGAAAAACTTCTCTCTTCGACTTCAAAAAGCCCTGGTGTTATTATGATAAGTCAAAAGATTGAAATGATAGAAGCTACTTTGCTGGAAAATCTAAAAAATATACTTAAGAATTCACAAATTGCAATTAGCGATATAAATGAGAGAATAAAAGAACTTGAGGGTAAAGTACAAAATCTTCCTTCAACACAAAGGCAGTTGCTTGGTATTGAGAGAAAATTTAAACTTAGTGATAATCTTTATAACTATCTGTTGGAAAAGCGCTCTGAGGCACAAATAACAAAAGCTTCCAATGAACCTGACAATGAGATTATTGATATTGCAAGAGATTCAGGAGATGCCCCTGTTTTTCCAAAAAAGAGTCTGAACTTTGTTATTGCAATTATTCTTGGGATTGTTTTGCCGGTTGTTTATATTCTTGGGAAAGATTATTTCAATGATAGTATTGTTGAGCGAAAAGATGTGGAGAATATTACTAAATATCCTATTATCGGGCATATAATTCACAGTAACAGAGACACTCAGGCAGTTGTTGCTGAATCTCCGAAATCGTCAATTGCTGAATCGTTCCGTTCAATAAGGACAAACCTGCAGTTTTTAGGTCAGGGTAAAGACGATAAGCAAACTATACTTATTACCTCTGATATGGTAAGTGCAGGTAAGACTTTCACAGCAATAAACCTTGCATCCATCTTTGCACTTTATGGTAAAAAGACTGTTCTTTTAGGTTTCGACTTGAGAAAGCCTAAGATATATAAGGATTTTGGTTTGAAAAATATTGAAGGTATTAGTTCGTATCTTATTAATAAAAGTGAGTTTGAGGATATTATCCAGCATTCCCCGATTGAAAATCTGGATATTATTATGGCGGGTCCTGTACCACCAAATCCTGCTGAACTTATAGCATCGAAGAAAACAGATTTGATGTTTGAAAAAATAAAGGAGAGATATGATTATGTAATTCTTGATACTCCTCCTGTTGGCTTGGTTAC
>JAOZOC010000125.1:0-5169 GCA_029933495.1 Bacteroidales bacterium | reverse complement strand
AGATTTTCTTTATTATAGACAACAGGCTTGTCTGTTTCACGATTTATAACCTCGCCACCGGCGTATTTCACAATTGCATGGCCTGCTGCAGTATCCCATTCCATTGTTGGTGCAAAACGTGGATAGACATCTGCATAGCCTTCGGCAACCATACATATTTTAAGTGAACTGCCTTTTGATATTATTTCAATATTTGTGTGCTCTTTCTCCAGTTCCCTGATAAAACTTTCTGTTTCTTTAGTCATGTGTGATTTGCTTCCCATAACCCTGAAAATATCCTCACCCTTTTCGACAGGTAATTTCGTACCTGATTTCATAAGCTCATCAAGCCCGGTTGAAAAACTGTCTACCATAGAAATATTACCAACCTTAACAGAACCGATTTGTTCGGATGCAAAATAAAGGTCTTTTAAAACCGGAGCAACAACAACTCCAAGTACAGGAGTTCCATTATGAATGAGAGCTATATTGACAGTAAACTCACCGTTTCTTTTAACAAACTCCTTGGTTCCGTCCAATGGATCAACCATCCAGAAATAATCCCATTTCTTCCTTTCTTCATAAGGGATATCCCTTCCTTCCTCACTTAGCACCGGAAATACTGTTTTATTAAGGTAGGACTCAATAATCTTGTTTGCATTAGTATCAGCAAGAGTTAGTGGTGATTTATCATCTTTAAATTCGACATCAAACTCATTATTATAAACTTCGCAAACTGCGCTTCCCGCTTCAACTCCTGCACGAATAGCAACTTTCAGTAATTCTTCTATTTTTTCGTTTTTCATATTTCCATTTATCATTAAACAATATAAGCATAGTAAAGAATAGTAACAGCAACAAACATATAAATAATTGTGAGTGGAAGACCTATCTTAAAATAATCTTTGAATGAGTATCCACCGGGCCCATACACCATAAGGTTTGTCTGATAGCCTATGGGAGTTAAAAAGTTAGCGGCAGCAGCAAACGAAACTATTAAAATGAATGGAATTGGCGGTAACCCGAGATTAATAGCAGCAGTAACCGAAATAGGGAATATCAGTACAGCAGCAACCTGTGTTGTAATATAGGATGCCATGACGTTGGTAATAAGGAAAATTCCGAATAACAGGCCGTAAGGCCCAAAAGGTTTAAAGACTGATATTATAAAATTTGCAACAATATGTGCCATTCCTGTTTTAACCATTGCAGTACCTAAAGCAAGAGAAAGGGCAATGATTATCCCCAAATTGAAATCTATACTTTTTGCAATATCTTTCGGAGAAGTTATTCCCAATAGCTGAATGATAATCAACAGGATAATAAGTGCCATAAAAAGTGAAATCACTCCTAATGCCGACAACGTAATAGCCAGGGCTGTACCACCAAATAGGGCAACTGTCTGATACCACTCCAGCTTCCGGAATTCACGCACTTTAGATATCAGATAAAAGTCGTGAGTGTCGGCAGAGCGTTTTGCAAAGTCATCACCAGCCAGTAGAAGCAGGACATCACCAGCTTTCAATTTCACCTGACCGATCTTACCTGATATTCTTTCTCCATTGCGATGAATAGCAAGAATGGCAGCATCATACTTACCTCTAAACCCTGACTCTCTAACTGTTTTGTCAATCAATGTCGAATTGTGAGAAACAACTATTTCAAGTACTTCAGTGTGTGTTTTTCTTGAAAACATACCTATCTGTGTCAACTCAAGACCGACATCAGCATTCACCATCTCAGCAATAGTCTTGGTATCACCTGCAAAAACAAGTATATCTTCTTCTCTGACAACTTCATATGGTGATACCGCCGATATTCTCTTCTCTTTTCTTAAAATTTCAGCAAGGAACAAGCCTTTAAGATTTCTAAGGCCAGCATTTTCAATAGTTTTTCCTACAAATTTTGAATTGGTTTTTACCATAGCCTCCACCAGGTATTCCCTTGTCTGAGCCGAAAAATCGGAAATAACATCCTTTTTTGATGGAAGCAGCTTGTTACTAAATAGTATAAGATAAATCGAACCAATAATAATCATTGGTAACCCTACAATTGTGAAATCAAACATTCCAAGAGGTTTTAATCCTGGGACAATCAATTGATCTGTTACCATACCATTTACAATAAGGTTGGTGGAGGTTCCTATAAGAGTTGCACATCCGCCAAGTATTGCCGCATAAGAAAGAGGTATCAGCAATTTGCTGGGAGCATAGTTATTTCTTTTACTCCAGTTGTGGACATAAGGAATCATTATTGCAACCAAAGGAGTATTATTTAAAAAGGCTGAAAAACCAGCAACAATAGCTATCATCCTGGTCATAAATCCCCTGTAAGTTGTTGCTTTTCTGAATGCCTTATCGAAAAGCCGGTCAATCAAATTTGATTTCCTGATTATATCGCCAAGTAGCAGAAGTAAAATTATCACCATTATCTGCTCATTGGCAAGCCCGCTTAATATTTCTTTTGGTGTGAGTATCCCAAAAATACCGAGTACCACAATTCCTATAAGAAAAGTAAAGGCAGGACCCATCAATTCAGTATAAAGTGATATGATAATAAATACAAGTACTATGGATACAATAATAATTTCCAAAACAGAGACTGATTGATATTTTGTAACTTAATTTATTTTTTGCGGTAAAAGTACCTAATTTTGAAGTTTATACTATGAAAAGCAAAATAAGTTCAAATTTTTTCTAATTTTGCGCTTCAAAGATAGCCAATGTTTAGTTATTTATAATAAATAGATGATGAAAAATAATGAAAATAATATTTTCCCGGTATTTCATAAGATAGTCCAGAGGGAAGAGAAAGAAAAGTTGCTTAAACAGAAAGCTCAGGTTATATGGCTCACAGGACTTTCAGGTTCAGGCAAAACAACTATTGCAAGGCATCTGGATCAGGAGCTTTATAATAATGGCTTTGTTGCACAGGTACTTGACGGAGACAATATCAGATCTGGAATAAACAATAATCTTAAGTTTACAGAGCAAGACAGATATGAAAATATTAGAAGAATTTCTGAGGTCAATAAATTGTTTCTAAATTGTGGTATTATTACACTCAATAGCTTTATAAGCCCGACAGAAGAGATCAGAAATATGGCAATTGATATAATTGGAAAAGATAATTTTATTGAAATATTTGTTAATACCCCGATAGAAGTTTGTGAAAAGAGAGATATTAAAGGTCTCTATGCTAAAGCAAGAAGAGGAGAAATAAAAAACTTTACAGGTATTGATTCTCCTTTTGAATTTCCAGAGAATGCAGACGTGGAGATTAGAACTGATCTGCAGTCAATTGAAGAGTCAGTAAAACAGGCACTCGATTTTATTATGCCCAGAATTGCCTTATAGTCGAATTAATTTTAAAATCAGAACAACTTTATTCAATGAAAAAATATAATCTGAATCATCTTAGAGAATTAGAGTCGGAATCCATTTTTATAATGCGTGAAGTGGCTGCACAGTTTGAAAATCCTGCTTTGCTGTTTTCCGGCGGAAAAGATTCCATTGTTATGGTACATCTTGCAGTAAAAGCATTCTGGCCGGCAAAAATTCCATTCCCTCTGGTTCATATAGATACTGGTCATAATTTTGAGGAGACCTTAAAATTTCGTGATGATCTGGTTAAAGAAACAGGTGCTAGGCTTATTGTCGGTTCGGTACAGGAAACGATCGACAGTGGTAAAGTAACAGAAGAGACTGGTTACGATGCCAGCCGAAACCTGCTGCAAACACAAACTCTTCTTGATACTATTGAGGATAATAAAATTGATGCAGCCCTTGGCGGAGGCAGAAGAGATGAAGAGAAAGCAAGAGCAAAAGAACGCTTCTTCTCTCATAGAGATGAATTTGGTCAATGGGATCCTAAAAACCAAAGGCCGGAGTTGTGGAACCTCTTTAACGGTCGTAAAAATATGGGTGAACAATTTAGGGTATTCCCGTTAAGTAACTGGACAGAAATGGATGTTTGGCAATACATATATCTTGATAACATTAAAATACCAAGCCTCTACTTTACTCACGAAAGAAAAGTATTTATGCGTGATGGTGCTCTGCTTGCAGATGCCCCGTTTATGAAAAAAAGAGATTCTGAAAAAGTAGTTGTGAAAAGAGTCCGCTGCAGAACAATTGGTGATATCACAAATACCGGAGTTACTATTTCTACAGCCGATACACTTGAAGATATAATCCAGGAAATAGCAGCTACCAGAGTCACAGAAAGAGGAAGCCGTGCAGATGATAAAAGAAGTGAAACTGCGATGGAGGACAGAAAGAAAGAAGGTTACTTCTAAATTTATTTTTTAAGAGTATAATATCATTTAATTATCAGAAAACGACGAATAAAATAATCAATCATAATATGAGCGAAGCAAACGAAAAATTCTCAACAAGGGCATATCTTGATATGGAACTACTTCGGTTTTCAACAGCAGGTAGTGTAGATGACGGGAAAAGCACATTGATAGGACGATTACTTTACGATAGTAAATCTATTTTTGAAGATCAGCTTGAGGCTGTAAAAAGAGCCAGTATCCGTAAAGGAAACGAGCATTTAGATCTCGCGCTGGTAACTGATGGTTTACGTGCCGAAAGAGAGCAGGGAATAACAATTGATGTTGCATACCGGTATTTTGCCACTCCAAAGCGTAAGTTCATTATCGCCGACACTCCTGGTCATGTTCAATACACAAGAAATATGGTTACCGGAGCTTCAACGGCTAATGCGGCAATAATCCTGATTGATGCACGTAATGGTGTAACAGAGCAGACTTACAGGCACTCCTATATCTCATCATTACTTCAAATTCCTCACATCATCGTTTGTGTCAATAAAATGGACCTGGTGGATTATAAAAAGGAGGTTTATGATAAAATACAGGAGGAGTTTACTGCCTTTGCTGCTAAGCTTGCAATAAAAGACATTCGCTACGTGCCAATAAGCGCATTGAATGGTGACAATGTTGTTGAGCCTTCAAAAAATATGCCCTGGTACGAGGGTGGCACATTAAGATATATCCTTGAAAATATTCATGTTGGAAGCGACTATAATCATATTGATCCTCGCTTTCCTGTACAGAATGTTATACGCCCCCAATCTGATAAGTACCACGATTACAGAGGTTATGCAGGACGTATTGCAGGCGGGGTCTTCCGCAAAGGTGATAAAGTAATGATTCTGCCATCA
>JAOZOC010000124.1:1515-8333 GCA_029933495.1 Bacteroidales bacterium | reverse complement strand
TCTGATATTGTCAATTGAAATAACTCTTGTAAAAGAAAGAATATCTTTTGATGAAGAGGGTTTGAATTTAAAATAAACCTCTCCCCTTTTTTGAAAAACATTATTAATAATTTCTTCATTCTGCGCAATCAATACAGATACAGAGAAGAAGATCAGCAGTGCTAAATAAATCCTGTGAAATTTCATTTCTAAAAAAATTAAAATTGTTTTATTATTTAATAATGCAAGGACAGTAATAATTGTAAAATAGTTGCCTTAATTATTAAATTATGGTTTTGGTTGAGTCTGTTTATTTGTGGAATTTATCCAAAACTTCTTCATTAACAAAAGTACTATATTCCTCACTTTCCCTTTCCAAACTCACCAATAAGGGAATTTAGCCGGTTATAGACAGATTTATTTACTTTCACAAGAGGTAATCTGAGATTATTATTTAGTAGTCCCAGTATATCAAGAGCAGCTTTGATGCCTGCCGGATTTCCATCGGCAAACAGCGAATTTATAATCTCTAAAAGGCTATAATGAATCTCTCTGGCGCTTTTTAGTTTTCCTTTTAAGCCAAGCCTGACCATCTCCGAAAACTCAGCAGGAAAAGCATTTGCGACAACAGAGATAACACCGTCGGCACCCATAGCAAGCATCGGTAGTGTCAATGCATCATCGCCTGAAAGCACAGCAAAATCATCCGGTTTATCCTTAAGAATTTGCATTACCTGCGGCATATTGCCAGATGCTTCTTTTATACCTTCAATATTGTTTATTTCTGAGGCAAGACGTAAAGTGGTTTCTGCTGTAATATTCACGCTGGTGCGTGATGGTACATTATATAAATATACCGGAACCGGACATGTTGCGGCAATGGTTTTAAAATGATAAAATAAGCCCTTTTGCTGAGGTTTGTTATAATAAGGTGCAACCGACAAAATTGCATCAATCCCGTCAAAGTTAATTGATTTCAGATTATTTACAACTTCCTGAGTATTGTTTCCGCCCACACCAAGCATTACAGGAACTCTATTATCAATAGTTTCGATAATATAATTTGTAACTGCAATTCTCTCGTCCTTCGAAAGTGTAACCGCTTCGGATGTAGTACCAAGAGCAAGAACAAAGTCAACTCCTCCATCAATGATATGATTTACTATTTTTCCAAGAGAGGTAAAATCAATCGTACCGTAGTTATGGAAGGGCGAAACAATTGCGACACCGGTTCCTTTGAATTTTGAACTCATAATTATTTACTTTTTAAGATGTCAAGATAATACAGGATTTGATCAATATACTCATCAGATAGAGTATTATTGTCGTTTTTTATCATTAAATCATAATATTTCTCCATACTTTTACTGAATCTCCCGACTTTAAGTTTCGACTTTGACAGAGCAACAATGTATTGAAGAACATAAACATCTTCAAGAGTAAGGTCAATGATAATATCAAATTCCTTATTTATAAATTCTTTTATGTAATCATTGTTAGGAGCACCATACCAGTTCAAATCCTTTTTATCAAAGTAATAACCCGAATTTGCCGCCACACAATAGTCGGGAATTGAATCCCTGTTAACAAAGCCCAATGCCATAACCTGCCGGTATGGACTATTCAATTTACGAATCAGCAGCTTTACTTTATTAAAAATACCCTGATTGCTAACCAGATAAACAATCCCAACATTTCTTGCATCAGAAAAACTAACAAGTTTTTTATCACGCTCAAGACGGGAAATATTCCTGTTAAGTATAAAATTGCCTACTGTCTGTTTTATATCGGATAAAAATTCCACCCTTTATTATTTCTTATTTGGAAAAACAGCCAAAATTAAAAATAAATAGCGAAAGTCTAACATATTAATTCCCGAATCATTAAAAAGTTTACCGAATTCCTTCCAGATCATAAAAAATATTTACTTTTGAAAAAATTACATAACATATATGACCAGGCAAACCAGAAAGAGAATACCCCGTTTCTACGGATTACGTATTTATCTGTCGTCAACCATTATATACTATTGGCTGATTCTTCCTTTCTTGTTGATATTATTTATCAGGTATGCGCCAGATTTGAAATCTTCAGGCATAATAAATTTTAGAGATAATTCAAATAGTGATTCTGTAAATATTGTAGCCGACTCAATAAAAAAACTCGTTGAACAAGGGATTGAAGAAGGGACTCTCACTGATACCGCATTCACTAAATTTTTAAAAGTATCCGACGACACAGCAACAGTTTCAGTACCAGATACTGCTTTGACAGAAGCAGATGAAAAAGTAATAGTAGACAAAGAGGGAGACCAGATTGGGGAGGCTTTCAGTTTCCTGTTTAACTTACTTCTTTTGAGTTTTCTTGCAGGTTTTATATTCAACCTTCCTTTCAAAAGATATTTCTCAAAAAAGAGGCAAAACAAGTATATTTCAGATAACCTTAACAAATTTGTCAAAAGGTTTCTGCTATACACACCGCTGATTAATGCCGGGATTCTCGGACTTGCATACGGTATAGCTCATATTTATATGTATTACAATTTGCTTTCGGGTAGCATATTCAATTATGAAATAGAAAAAGACATATACCAGAACTTCTTCCTCATCTCACTTATTGGCTCGGTACTTGCCGTATTATTTATTTTTTTCTGGGAAAAACACAGGGTTCATATTAAGTATATAGAATTTGTTTTTTCTGATGAAGAGTTGAAACATCGTATTTTCAAGACTAAAAAGCCGGGGAAAATCAGAAACAGAATGATGGTTTCTGCTGCAATGACAACATTACTACCTTTATCAATTGTCACCCTGTACCTTTTCCTGAGCATTACAAATATCAGAGATTTGAATTTTTCAGAATTAACTGATGGCCATAAAGAGGTATTGTTTGGAGAATTTATGACATTTGAGGAAGCCTTCACCCAATCCGGAGATGGTTCTTCAATGCTAAGCTGGTTGTTCTATATAAATGCAATTAACAGTTTATTTATGTCAATTGGTATAACCAGTGGGATATTCATCGCATTTCTGTATATCATCTTCTTCGTAAAATGGACAACTCAGGATGTTGTTTACCCGATAAAAGAACTTCTACAAAGAATGGCAGAAACAGGTCAAGGGAAAATGTATAATTTCGGACTGGTAAGAACAAATAATGAGTTGGGGCTGCTTACTGAAGGTTATAACGATATGTCGCAAAAGCTTGGAGATTATATCCATAACATGTCGGAAATGACTGAGGCGTACTCTCGTTTTGTGCCTAAACAATTTCTTGAATATCTGGAAAAAGACAGCTTTGTTGACATTAAACTCGGTGACCAGGTTCAGAAGGAGATGACTGTGCTATTCAGTGATATTCGATCGTTTACCGAAATTTCTGAAACAATGTCACCAAAGGAGAACTTCGACTTTATTAATTATTACCTGGGTTATATGGAGCCTGTCATTCGAAATAACAACGGCTTTATTGATAAGTATATTGGAGACTCAATTATGGCTCTCTTTAGCGAATCCCCTGAAAATGCTATTAATGCTGCTATCGAGATGAGGAAAAAACTTTCGCAGTTCAACCAGGTTATGGATCAGTTCGGGAAGCCTGCTATTAACAGTGGAATAGGGATACATTTTGGAACTTTGATGCTTGGTATTGTTGGTGGGGAAGGACGTATGGACGGAACAGTAATTTCGGATGCTGTCAATCTGGCTTCACGGCTTGAAGGTCTTACAAAAATTTATGGCAGCTCAATAATAATCAGCCAGGATACATTAATAAAAATGGAAAAATCAGACCTTTACCAATATCGCTTTCTCGACATTGTTAAGGTTAAGGGCAAGAGAGAGCCTTCATATATCTTTGAGATTATTGACGGCGACCCTGATGACATCAAAGAATTAAAATTGCAAACAAAAGATATTTTTGCAGAAGCAATAAATCTGTATAAATCACAAGAATTCAGTAAGGCAAAAAAAGGTTTTGAGTCAATTATTGAAATTAATCAAAAAGATAAAGCTGCCAGGACCTATTTAAAAAGGTGTAACACGTTTATTGAATCGGGAGTTCCGGACGATTGGGATGGAATAACTATTATTAATTGGAAAGCATAATAATTAAAACAAGAATTGTTTTAATGCGTTATATTAATATTTGAAGATAGCTTATGAATTATAGTAAAGCGAAAAGCTACGTATTTAAGAAACTCAAAACAGAGTTAAGCCCTGACCTTCATTATCACTGTATTGATCATACAAAAGATGTTATACAGTCGGCTACACAGCTTGGAAAGATGGAAAACGTGACTAAAAAGGAACTGACACTTTTAAAGACTGCCGCATTGTTTCATGATATTGGTTTTACAGAAACTTATGACGGACACGAAAAAGTCGGAGCCGGAATTGCCCGCGAAACACTTCCACAGTTCGGCTACTCTGATGAAGAAATTAAAGCAATAGAGGGAATGATACTTGCTACGGAAATACCTCAAAACCCGAAAACACACCTTGAAGAAATCCTGGCAGACGCCGATCTTGATTATATCGGAAGGGATGACCTTTTCGTTATAGGTCAACGGCTTCAGTATGAATGGAAATTAAAGGGAATAACAACATCATTAAAAGACTGGCACGAGAAGCAGCTTGACTTTCTGCAAAATCACAAGTACTTTACTGAGGCGGCAAAAACACTTAGAGAGAAGACCAAACAACAGAATATTTATGAGCTTGAAAAATTGCTTTGCAAAAAATAATTCCCAATTCAATTTGCTAATGATTTTTTTTCTACCTTTGCAATAAGAATATGAAATAAAAAATATGCACCCATGGATACAAAAATGAATAACACTATTTTAGTCCCAGTTGACTTTACAGATGTAACCGAAAACGCAATGCATCAGGCAATTAATGCTGCAAAGCATTTAAATTCAAAAGTTGTATTACTTCATGTAATCGATAAAAATACAAAGGCTAAGCTTAAAAAAGACAAGCAGAGTCCAGCAATTATTACGGAAAATTTGCAGAAAATTGCGTTAGAAGTTTCAAAAGAAAATGATTTGGAAGTTGATTTTATTGCAAAAGAGGGCGACATTTTCTCAACCATTGGTGAGGTAGCCAAAGATATTGGTGCAAATCTTCTGTATCTGGGAACTCATGGAAAAGTTGGAATGCAAAAAGTCAAAGGCAGCTTTGCAATTAAGGTGGTAACCAGCTCACCTGTGCCAGTTGTTGTTGTTCAAAAAAAGCCCGTTAATAAAGGTTATAAAAAAATAGTACTGCCTATTACAAGCGATGCAGGTCCTTGGGAAAAAACAAAATGGGCAACCTACATTGCTAAAAACTTTGGCTCTGAAATCGATATTTATCGGCTGCCAGCTCCTGAGTTAGACGAAACTATTAAAATCATTACAGGTCATCTTCAGAAAGAGGGTATTAAGTTCACAACAACCAATGCTGAAGGTGGCGATTTCACTAAAAAGGTGGTCGAATATGCTACTTCAAGTATGGCTGATATGATTATGATCATGACTAATCCTGATAGTAGTTTTACAAAATTCCTTCTTGGTAGCTACGACGAAGATATGATTTTTAATACATCGCAAATTCCTGTTATGTGTATTAACCCTAGAAAATATAATTGGGAGAAAATCTTTAAGATATAAGACTTTTATCTTTATTATAACAAAAAACAGAGGTTACCGTATTTATATGGTAACCTTTTTTATTATATAAATATATTGAAAACAATTGTTGCACGAAATACAATCATTCCTTTAGCTTTAATTCTGTTTGTTTCAGTTGCTGTTTCAGTAAAAGGGCAACAACAAGAACCTGAATTCAACAGTGACAGCATTATTTCAATAATGTATCGTGTAAACGATTATCAGAAAAATACTTCCTGGATGAATGTTGACAGAAACTGGAAACGATCTACTTTTTACACGGGGCTAATTACCTTTTATTATACCACACAGGATGAAGGTCTCTTGACAAAAGCAGAATACTGGGCAGGAAAACATGGGTACAGGGTTGGGACAGACTGGTTCTATCCTCCAAATAAGCTGGCCTGCACTCAAACATATCTTGAGATATATTTCATCACAAAAAATGAAAATATTCTTAGTAATGCAAAAGAATATATGGACTCAGAGATAGAAGAAAACAAATCAGCATTTGAACAGGGATGGGACTACATTGATGCTCTCTATGTTGGAGCACCAGCCTATGCTATGATGAGTAAAGCTACCGGAGACAACAAATACATTCAATATATGAATAAGGTCTTTTGGGAGGTTGTTGATTCTCTTTGGGATGAGAATGACAATTTGTTTTATCGGGATTTGGATGCAAAAAAACTCAGAAGTAAAAATGGAAAAAAGGTCCTCTGGTCGCGTGGAAACGGGTGGGCAATTGCCAGTATTCCACGAATATTGAAATACCTGCCTACTGATAATTCGTATTACTCCAAATACATAGCTCTTTTAGAATCAATGTCTGAATCGTTGGCAAAGCGACAAGGCAACGACGGATTCTGGCGTTCCAATCTTGCTGATGCTGATGACTTTTCAATGCCAGAATCAAGTGGAACAGCCTTTTTTACTTATGCAATTGGCTGGGGAATTAACAATGATATATTAAGTAAAGAAAAATATTCGCCTATTGTAGAAAAAGCCTGGAAAGCACTTTACACCGATGTTGATGAAGACGGTAAAGTTTGCTGGGGACAGACTGTTAACCACAGACCGGCAGTTGTCCGTAAAGAAGATTCAGGCGAGTATGTTTCCGGCGCCTTCCTGCTGGCTGGCAGTGAGGTATTGAAGTTACATTCTCCTGATGACTTCAGTGATC
>JAOZOC010000124.1:0-1505 GCA_029933495.1 Bacteroidales bacterium | reverse complement strand
GTTTTCATCTTTTAGCGATTTTGCAGGGCTTAGAGATGACACTTTTTGCAATAAAAAACTTGCATTTGAAATAGTCAAACTGACCAGTAATAATTTTTACGATGATTCCTATCGTTGGATTGATAAAAGTGATTTCGACGTTTGGTAACATTCTCCTGATGACTTCAGTGATTAGCTTCGGTAAACGTAAGACTCTTCCAGCCAGATTGTATAATACGTCATCTGGAGAATTAGTGGGAGCTAACCGAAAATTCTCCTGATGACTTCAGTGACCAAGAACAACAAAAGCTAAAATTTCCTTAGAATTTCTGCTCAGGAAGGTCATCTGGAGAATGGATACCAGATTATTGAAAATTCTCCAGATGACTGACGCTGTAAGCAGTAGCCTAAGCCTGAAACTTTCAGTGTTAACTCCAACAATAGTCATCAGGAGAATTGGGTAGAATTGCTGGTTACTTCACCACCACCTTCTCAACCTTCAATGCACTACTGTTCGACATTTCAACAATATAAATCCCTTTACCGAATTTATTAAGATCGACTTGAATCAAAGAATTCTCTTTACCGGAAGTAACAGTCTCGTAAACTTTAACTCCCTGCATATTGAAAACACAGATTTTTGTATCGTCGGAATTATTCCCAACCAAAATATTAATCCCGCCATCTGTAGGATTGGGGAATACTCTGAATGATCCTTGACCGTCATTATTCTCAGCAATGTCAGTTAGCGGCCCTATTAGAATATTATCAAGGTAAAGATTGTTATTAAAACGATCATAAGATTCAAAGGCTATCTGTATATTATTCTCACCTGCCCATTCTGTCAGATCTAGGGTAATACACTCAGCTCCCCAACCTGAACTGCACCAATCCTCAGGCACAGCAGGAACAAACGGGTCTTCTGTCAATTGACTGGTGGCAAAATTACCTACATCCCCCTCTTCTCCATTTGCATATATCCTTGTCCAGTTATTACCACAATCATCAGAAATAAGTATAATCAAAGAGTCAGAAGCTATTGTAAATCTTTGTGCATAAGCATATTGAAGCGAAAGATAAACCTGATCAAGTCCATCAAAACTCAACACAGGAGTAATCAACCTGTCCCTTGGACCTCCCGGTTCAATATAATCAAACAGGTTCATAAAAGCAGCCTTGTTACCCGGAGTATTTCCTCCAACATCAGTCACCCCCCACGTTATCTTACTGTCAGGATTATCAATTCCCCAGGATTTTTCATCAAAAGAACCTGATTCAAAGTCATCAAAGAAAGGAGTTTGCATCCCACCTATAAGGATATAATCCTCTTTTGTAACTGTCGTTGTACCAAGTATATTTTTCACTTCAACAGTTACAGAATATATCCCCTCCTCATTAAAAATTACAGCCGGATCACTTGAATAGTGACTTGTTCCGTTAGTAAATGTAACAGTATTCGGTTCAAACGACCAATCCCAGTGATTTGGACAATTCTGACTCATATCATAAAACTGAACAGCCTTATT
>JAOZOC010000679.1 GCA_029933495.1 Bacteroidales bacterium | reverse complement strand
ATCCGGCACCATCAGCCCAGTTTGAAACGTAATACTCTTCAGCCACTTCATTATAAACAATGTCAACAGGGTAATATAATGAGTCTTGCGAAATGGATGTGTATGCGATAAGTGCAAATAGAATTGTAAAATACTTTTTCATAATATTAACATTAGTTATTTGTTGGCCCAAAGATAAGAAGATTTTGTTTCCGGTTGTGGTTTTGTTGGAAATGTTGGGTTTAATGTTAAAATTGTTGAATCTGCTAAATCGGTTGAACCTCCGTACATACTGCCGACTGAAGATTGCCGATTCAAAAATACAACCATTCGGGAGCTCAACAGCCCAAGGCCTGCATCCACCTGAAAGGTTTTGTCGATTAATCAGAAAACCTAAAATCAAATTCCAACATCTTTTTATATCTTTGGCCCAAAAATGAAATATGTCAGTTGTTAAAACATTTAAATCGTTTCCACGAACTTTCTGGGTTGGGAATACAATAGAACTTTTTGAAAGGTGGGCATGGTATGGCTTCTTTATGCTTTTTGCAAATTATCTGACCGGATCATCTGATGTGGGTGGGTTGGAGTTTTCGCAGGCGCAAAAGGGAATGATAATGGGGATAGGAACCGGAATATTATATTTTTTGCCTGTAATTACAGGATCAATTGCAGATAAATACGGCTATAAAAGAGTTTTAATAATTGCGTTTTTAATTTATACTTCTGCATTTATTTTCCTTCCGATGTTCAATACTTTTACGGGTGTATTTCTTATGTATCTCTATCTGGCACTTGGTGCTGCGTTGTTTAAACCTGTTATTTCAGCGACTATTGCTAAAACTACAAATGATGGTAATTCATCTATTGGTTTTGGTGTTTTTTATATGATGGTCAACCTTGGAGCCTTTTTGGGACCTATGGTGACACTGCTATTTAAAAGTGCCTCTTACGATATGGTGTTTCATATTTCAGCCGGTATTATTGCGTTAAACTTTATTTTACTTTTCTTTTATAAAGAGCCTGACAGAACAAAGTCAGATGAAACATTTTCGGAATCAATTGCACACGTATTTAAAAATATTGGGCTTGTGCTGACAGATTTTAAATTCGTGATCTTTCTGCTGATAGTCGCAGGCTTCTGGACGATGTATAATCAGCTGTTTTTTACATTACCCGTTTTTATAGTGCAATGGGTTGACACATCTTCGATGTATCATTTCTTTCAGACCTATGTTCCTTTTGTAGCTGAAAATTACAGTGAAGGTGATCAAATGCAGGCTGAGTTCATTACCAACTTTGATGCAATGTTCATCATTTTATTCCAGATTGTAATATCTTCCGTCGTAATGAAATGGAAACCTCTGAATACAATGTTCACAGGTTTCATTATAAGCTCTTTAGGAATGGCCCTTACTTTAATGACACAGAATGTTATGTTCATTATGGTGGCACTATTCATATTTGCTGTTGGGGAGATGACCGCTTCACCAAAGATAACTGAATATATCGGGAAGATTGCCTCACCCGACAAGAAAGCTCTATATATGGGATATTCGTTTATTCCTGTGTTTATAGGGAATGTATTTGCAGGAATAATATCAGGAAATGTATATCAGGCAATGTCGGATAAGCACAGCATATTATTGAAAGAGGTTGCCAAAAGAGGATTGTTAATAAACGGTGATCTCTCTCATAATGAATATTTTCATAAAGCAGCAGAAATGATGAATATGACTAATAAGCAACTTACCGATTATCTTTGGAATAGTTACCACCCGTCATATATCTGGATCGTAATATTCAGTATTGGAATAGTTGCTGCAATTAGTCTTCGGTTGTATAACCGGTATGTTGTGAAGGGATAGAACTATTCCGCACGTTTTTTTGCCAATCCTTGCAAAGGATTTCAAAAACTCAAGTTTCAGTTAATCACTATTGAATTTTATTTAAGTTTTAAACTTTAGGACGATTACCTTCTCCTTCCTCCTCCAGAACGTGCTCCTCCTCTTGCACCTCCGTAAGACTGTGAACGGTTATAATTTGTATTCCCGCGGCTGCGGTTTTGATACGATCTGTCCAACTGTTGCCTTTGCTGTGGAGAGACAGAAGGCCTTGTTGAGGGTTGATTTGCGGGTCTTGTTGCAGGCTTTTG
>JAOZOC010000678.1 GCA_029933495.1 Bacteroidales bacterium | reverse complement strand
ATGCACGAAAAGCAAAAAGAGTAGCAACAGTTTCTGAATATTCAAAAAATGACATCGCAAAGCGTTACGGAGTTGACCCGGATAAAATTGACGTGGTTTACAACGGAGCAAATCCAATGTTCAAACCTCTGAATGAAACAGAGAAAAAAGTAGTTTGCAAAAAACATACAAACGGCTCACCATATTTCATCTTTGTGGGAGCTTTACATCCCCGTAAAAATCTTGTCAATCTGTTTAAAGCTTTTGATCTGTTTAAAAAGTCGGACGAAGAAAACACAAAGCTACTGATCGTCGGTGAAAAGCTGTACTGGACAGATGAGATTAAAGCGACTTATGAAAAAATGAAATTTAGAAATGATGTAATATTTTCAGGCAGGCTCGGGCTCGATGAACTGACAAAAGTTGTCGGCTCCGCCCTTGCATTAACGTATGTCTCTTATTTTGAAGGCTTCGGAATTCCTATTGTTGAAGCTTTTTATGCTGAGACTCCGGTAATAACTTCAAATATAACTTCAATGCCAGAGGTTGCCGGAGATGCAGCCCTGATCATCGACCCATTCTCCATTGAATCCATTTCAGATGCAATGAAACAGATTTCAACAAATGAAAGTTTAAGGAAGTCACTGATTGAAAAGGGCAAAGAAAGAGCCAAACTTTTCTCGTGGCAGAAATCCGCCGACAGGCTTTGGGGTGCGATTGAAAAGATGTAGGAGTGGATTTGAGGATATTCCAAGGTTATGCGTTAAGAGTTTATCTCAAGCACATAACCCTTAACTCCCTACGCATAATACCGGCCTTTGGCCGCGCGTTCTCGGAGTTATGCTCCGGCCTCCTCTAACCTAAAACTCCAGTCTTCATATATTCCATAGGAGTAATGCCAGTGTATTTCTTAAAGATGCTGTTAAATGTTGATTTGGAGTTAAAGCCGCTATCATATGCAATTGAGAGTAGCGTGTATTTTCTGTCTTTATTTTTGGTCATAAGGTGTTTTACCTCCTCCACCCTGTACTCATTAATAAATTCAAAAAAGTTTTTCCCTAATTGTTCATTAATTATCTGTGAAAGATGGTGAGAAGGAATATACAGTAAACCGGCTAACTTAATAAGGGATAATTCACTATCCAGGTAGGGCTTTTCGTTTGTCATATACTCCAGAACTTTTGGTGTAATCAATTTGGCATCTTCACTTGACAGACCGGTTGATTTGTATTTCTTGATATTGTTTACAGTTTGCACCTCAGGTCCTGGTAAATTCATAAATATTGCCCCCTGATTGAATCCGAAGTAGCCGATAATAATTATTATTATCAATTCAAAATAGTAAACGGTTATCAGGGTATCATTATAGTAAAGAGTGTCGTAATAGCCACTAAATAGTTTAATCAAACTAATTACAACCCAAAGGACACTAACGCTTAAAAGCAGGTAATTTATCCAGTGCAGGTCTATTTTTTCTTCACAGGAAAAGATGTGTTTAATATTTTTTATGTGTTTTTTTAACAAACGATATATCCACACTATATAAACAGGGTAAATAAGAAACATCAGTATCTGGATGAAATTGAACAAAACAGGACGGCTGGAAAAAGTAGTTTCATAAAAGAAGATTTGCTTCTCTTCAGGTGATTTTATGTATATAAAAAACAGAAAATAGATATTTATCAATACGAAAGGGATTAAATGATTCAGAAGCCTCATATTGAATTTAGGCTTATTGCTGGTGAGTGCATAAACATACATAAACAAAAGCGGAGCATAAATAGCCGGTAGTGTATATCCGAATCCTAATAATAACATTTTATGCTCTACAAAAAGGAAGTAACTTCTTAAGTAGTCTAATCCAAGAAACACCAGCCATACAGACAATATATTATCGGCAATTATTCTGTTTTTCTTTTTAAACATAATAATTGCGGAAAAAAGAAATGCCAATACGACTCCGCTAATAAGTAAAACTCCCATAAAATCTTTATTACTGATTTCGAATATTATTTTCCAAAAGTAACTGTTTTTTTTTAATTTTGCCCCATCATCCATAGGGGTGCCCTATGCGAAATTTATTTGCAGACGGGCTGAGATCAAACTCTTTGCTTCATCTGAAGCAGGAACCTGATCCGGTTAATACCGGCGTAGGGAA
>JAOZOC010000123.1:1771-8357 GCA_029933495.1 Bacteroidales bacterium | reverse complement strand
GTGAAAGCATTTCCATAGGCAGAGGGCATTGCCTCAAAATCAATATTTACTCCTTTTGCCCCTCTGTCCTGAACCATTGTAATAATGTTATCAATAAGAGTTTGCTGAGCGGAGGGTGTATTAAAAAAAGTGTAATGACCCGAAAACAAAGTTACACAAAGGTGCACCTTTACATTATTATCTAAAGCCATATCAATTGCTTCGGAAGTGTACCAATTGTGGGTTGTTGAAGGATTTCCAGTGGAGGGGTCAACCTCATACGAAAAATGACAAAAGTCGGAAAGCAGGTCCCATTGGTAATTGAGGTAGTTTGTCCCAGCCCAATAAGGGAAGTATCCGAATATCTTTTTTGTGAGTGTATAATCTTTTGGCAATTGAAAAAATTGTTTCCCGTCAAACCCCTGTAATGAATCATACTGTGCAGTAGTTGTAAGGTTAAGACTTCTATAGTATTCGCTTTGCTCCATGTGAATTGAAGAAATTCTCTTCTCCTGTGCGAAAAGAAGTGTTGTGAGAAATAATAAAAAAAATGATAAAAGATATCTTTTATACATATGATATTTGATTAGTAACATTTATTCGATTACAAACTTTCCTTTTAACACCCAGACTTTTCCTGAAATAAAAAAGAAGTAGAGCCCCGGATTCAACTCCTGTCTGCTAAACTCTATTCTGTTAATTTCTTTTTCGAAATATCTTATTTTTTCTTCTCTGACAATATTCCCAAAAGTGTTAAAGACTTTGAAATTATAATTGTCTCCATCATCTGCCTTAAATTCAATTGTTGTTTTATCTCCAAAAGGATTTGGGTATACTTTCACATATCCGTTACTGGAATAAAACTCTTTTATATCCACAGTATCGCATTCCTCATACTGTCCACCTGGTGATCCGCCTATGCAGCCTGCAAACCAATTGTTTCCATCATTAAAATCTCCATTATGGTCGAGTAATTCCAGTGTTCTGCCTGTACCGCTGACATTTTCAGGCCAGGGTGCTTCATTTGAATAATTAACTGATGTAATCAAGGAGTTATCAATATCATATAGTCTCAGGTTTTCTCCGTTTTTTGAAAGTCCGAAATCAAATGAACCCAGAATATTTTCTACTTCAGGATAAATTCCGGAAAACTTATCCAAATCCTGACATAAAACCAAATATTCGGCAGTATCGAGAATAGTCTGATCAGGAAGTAAAAACTGGTGGTCGTCATTTCCGTCTTTAAAGACCCATCCTGAAAGATCGCGGCATACTGTATCAATATTAAGCAATTCAACCCAGTCGCCTGCATCAAGAGTATCTGCTGATTTGTAATTTATTTCATTGATGACAATGTGTACGGTATCCGGCACTATTGTGTCAATCATAAAGAATGCTTTAAAAACATCATTTGTGTCAATATTAACTATAAGGTGCTGTTTTAATGTATCCTCTCCTGAGATAATCATATTCGAACTCCAGTGAGAAAAGAGAAAACCATCATTTGGTTCTGCTGTCAGGTCAATGGGATTGCCATCAAAGTAGATTCCCTGCCAGGGTAAAGAGTCGGGAATAATTGTGTTTATTTTTATTACACCATGCTTAATAGAATCAATATTAAGTGTAATATCTACAAGCTTTGAGAGGTTAAACTCATCAATATAATGCTGACGTACATTTAGCTCCCGGATTTCTGCAAATGAAATCATTCCGTCCACATCCGATTCCCAGGTAGCCATATCTCCTCCCCACTTATCAAAATGATACGGCATCTCCGGTTCCATCCTCTGTCTGAATTGTTCAATTAATGCAATCATATTATCCTTATGCAAAACAGTATTAAACATATCAGCACTTCTGTTTATAAAATACCTTTTGTATTCATAGTTTTCCATCAATCGTCTGAATGGAATATGGTTGTCAGTGTACAGAATTGTTGCATGAAGAATTCTGTTTAGCTCATTTTTATATGGGTTTGTAAAAAGCCCAAACCCGAAATCGGTATCAGTCATAATATATCTCCAGCGTGAGGTAGCATTGTTTTCCCTCCAGCATTTAATATTATTGTTTGGCCAGTCTGGATTTACATAAAACATTTCGGCAATAAAGTAATCTGTGTAATTATCAATATCAAGAAGTTTTGAAATGGAATCAACGGTAATGGAATCAATAACCGAAGCATCTTTAATATAATCCATCATTGCGGCATAATGATAATTGCTTCCAACGACAATATTATGGTTATCGCGAAGAATACTGACATTGTCATCAGGTGTTCCAAAATTTTCATTAAGATAATACGGGCCTATTTTCTCCCTGATGTTATAAACCCCCCAATAACTACCATTCAGAAAAACAACTGATTGTTCATAATCCTGTATATCAATATCGGTTTGCTTTTGGATAAGTTTGTGCATAAAAGCATCCCTGAAATGTGTATTGTTATAATCCTGTCCTGAATTACGCAGGATAAAACGTTTAAACGAGTTAATATCTTTATCTTTAAATAGTTTGTAGTCTATTGATGATTTTCCGTATCTTCCTTTTGCGAGTATCCTGAAGCTTTTTTGTGGATATGCACGTGAATAACCACCATGGATTTTCAATCCGACATCCTGGTCAAAACCTAAAGTCTGAGCAGAGTCAAAAAATTCAATATGGGCTGATTTTTCCCAGTCCATCCAGAAGTTAGCATTATGATACGGGAAAGTAGGGTCGGCATTAGGCCCCATAACATAAATCCCATTCTCCCAGTCCCACAAATCAAAGGGGTCAACACTTATTGAAATGACAGGTGCTATTGCATTGAAATCAATTAAATAGGTTTTTGTCATTATTTTCCCTGGGATAAAACCGGATTTAAAGACTCTGGCTCTTAAAACCGTTGTTGAGTCAATGTGAACAGCCTCCTGATATAATTCAGAAGTATCCATTGGAACAGCACCATCAAGAGTATATCGTATTGTATCACCTGTTTGATAATTGGTTATGAGTACATCAACACCTCCGCTGTAAAATCCTGATGGTACTGAAAATTCAGGTTCTTTAGTATATCCGTTGAAAAATAGATAGTTATTATTTGAAAAGCCGGGTGATACCGAATCAAAGAAAACAAAGTCATCACTACCATCGGTCATTCTGCCAAAGGAATCATCTGCATTTACCGAAGGGAATTCAATAAAGTCAACAAGGCTGCCCTGTTGATTGCTTAAAGTAAGACTTTCTCCGCTACCTGACAACTGAAAATTCGTATGTAGGTATACAGGTTTATTGCCAAACCATTCAGGTACAGGTTGATAAGTAAATGAGTCATCCTCAATTCCAAAAGATAGAAACGGAATTAGTGAAGAATTTCCAAAATTGTTCCAGGCATTGAGCCCTTGAATAGCAAGCAGATTTTCGCCTTCATTGATAATACTTCTGAAGAGCTCCATATTAATTCTGAACTCCTCCGGTTTACCACCCTGGTACATTTGAGCTAAGTGTGCAACCCAGGCCCAGTCGTCCCACTTCTGAATTTTTCCGGCATAACCAATATTGGCACGGGCAATTTCCACTCCGTTCAGATATGCAACAAAAGCATCATCATAGTCAACGTGAAGCAATACATAAGATATTAATGATGTGTCTGGAATGGTGAAGGTTTTACGGATATATACAGTTGGAACGGTATCTGGTACAATTGTGTTATCATCTCCATCACCCCTTCCAAAACCGCCGGGACCTTCAAGCCAGGAAGAATCGTCAAAACCAGAATTCATCCATGCCGGGTCAGGCTCCTGATCAGGCAACCAGTATTTCCATATCTCATCGGAATAAATTACGGTTTCCCAATGATTGATAATTGCTTTGCGGTTTTTACCGCTGGCAAAAATAATCATAAATGAATCAGGCTCTAATGAAAAGCCGGGGAATGTCCATTTGTCAGGCTCCACCGGATTATCGGTAATTGACCAGTTTTGGAGCGATACAGGATCATTTCCGGCATTGTAAAGCTCAAGCCAGTCTGGATATTCACCATCCTCATCAGCTATTGATTCAGCATTCCTGGGAGAAACTTCGTTTACAACTATCTGCGCATTTGACTGAAGAATGACAGAAATAAAACTCAGTAAAAAAATTATTTTAAATGATGAATTGAACATTTTTCAAAATTTCTGTCAAAAATAGTCAAAATCGTCAAAACAAAAAAATCCCGATGGAATTCCATCGGGATTTTTATTAAACTTTTTTGCTCCGGTATTATCTAATAAATACCTTTTCGGAATAGATTTTAGATGAATTACTCATCCTTACGATATAAATTCCGGAACCGTCATTTATTCTGATTTTGTTCAGGGTTCCGCCGATTGCTTTCTTGCTGGCAATTAGTTGTCCCATAATGTCATAAACATCAATATTACCGGTAACCATTTCAGGTACTGCAACATAAACATCTTTATTTACAGAGTATATCTTAACTGATAATATTTCGTCCGTTGATGGTTCCTCAAATCCCGATTTAAACTCAAAGTGAAGGATAAATCTGTCTGCCTCATCCATTGGTGTTGCCGTGAATTCATAAACCTTTGTTTTGTTAAGGTCAATAATATTACCTTCATCAAGGTCTTCAAGATAAATCTCCGTAACCAGGGCAAAACTTTCAACTTCACCGGCAGTTATTGTGTAAGTACCTTCCGCGCCAACAGTGAAATGAACCGGAACAGTTACTTCTTCCGATACCGGACGAATATCCATTGACATACTGTAATCACCTTCAACAGTATACATTTGCGGAGCTTCCACAATACCGGGTATTTTGTATGCATCAAATTCGCTGTCAAAGTCTTCTGTTGCCATATTATTGAAACCTACTATCATTTTGTCAGCATATCCGTTTCCGTTTACAGCAAGATTCAGAATATTTTGTTGCAAGCCCGAATTTTTATAGAAGTTCTTTGTTGTATGTACTCTCTCGCTTTGCGGGATTGTAATGGCAGGTGATGCAGCATTTGCTTTAACCCAGAATCCCTGAGCCGGAGGTATCTCTCCATTGCCCATTGTACCGGTTCCTAAGGTTGCATTCCAGTTGTAATACTGCCCGTCGTTGCCATTATAGACATAGGCCGTAGCATCAACATTAGTCCTTGACCAGTTGCTGTTCCATTCAATAGCAGATGGATATGGATTTCCGAGAAGGTTCCATCCGTCACCCGTACCTGGTCCCGGTGTGTATGTCAATGCAGGAGGAGTTATATCACCCGTATTAAATGTTCCTTCGTAAGTTACAGTTGTCGGTCCTGTTAAACTTCCTGCAGCCCAATCTGCAAAACCCTGTCCCGGAGTAAGCGGATGATTTAAAGCAGTTATATATGTCCAACTGCTGTCGGTCTCGGTAAAATATTTCAGATAAATTCCGAGATATACCGCACTTTGAGCATTTGTAACCGGAGAAGAGATAAGGTGCCAGGTGTTATCTGTTAGATAAGTCTGATATGCAGACTTTGTATTGTCATAGTAAAGTGATCCGTTATCAATAATTGATGAATTGCCTGTGGCATCAGATTCGAGGATAAGCTCATTGATTACAACCAGACTTTTCCCGGATGGAACGGTTAAATAAGTATTTGGTTTTAAAACCAGACTTTTAACATTTGCATTTGCTCCTGTGTTTGTCTCGGGATAGTAAGTTCTGCCTTCTGACAATACAATATCGTCATTTACCGACGGAATAACTCCACCACTCCAGTTTCCGGCATTTCCCCAGTCGTTGCTGATACTTCCAACCCATTTAACCCTGTCGTCATCAACACATAATGTGAATGAGCCGCGGTAATAAGAGTAATTATTATCAACTGCAATGTAATACCAGTTGCCTTCAGTTAATCCGGTAACCTGAATAGTTACATTATCATCATTCCCGACGTACCTGTTACAGGCAACCTCAGTAACTCCATCAGCTTCCCATAAGGCAACATTGATTCTTCTGATGGTTCCGAATGAACCGCCTCTTAGAACTGTAATTGTTGCTTTTCCTGTTGCTGTAGCCTGGAACTTAAACCATCTGTTATAGTTAGGAGATGTATTCCAGCAGGAAGCAGCATTTTTGTCTGATGTTGCTCCATAAGTAGAATACTCGGCATCGGCACTGCACCATTCCACAATTGAAGGAATAGTGATAGCCCCTTCGTAGAAGTCGTAATCCACAGTAGTTTCCATACACAGAGTAAAACTACCTCTGTAATATGAATAGTTGTTGTCAACTGAGACATAGTACCAGTCACCAACAGTGAGGTTCAGATATTGCAGTTCAATATTATCATCATTTCCAATATATCTTTTACAAACCACTTCGGTAGTACCGTCAGCTTCCCAGATTGCAGCATTAATTCTTCTGATAGTACCATACTGGCCACCACGTTTGACAGTCAGTTTAATAACCGGGTCGGTAGCCTGGAATTTGAACCATCTGTTGTAGTTAGGTGATGTGTTCCAGCAGGAAGCGGCATTTCTGTCACCCGTAGCACCATAAGTAGAATACTCGGCATCGGCACTGCACCATCCGTCCTGGTGAGGAATAGTGATAGCCCCTTCGTAGAAGTCGTAATCCACAGTAGTTTCCATACAC
>JAOZOC010000123.1:0-1671 GCA_029933495.1 Bacteroidales bacterium | reverse complement strand
CGGTAGCCTGGAATTTGAACCATCTGTTGTAGTTAGGTGATGTGTTCCAGCAGGAGGCGGCGTTTCTATCAGGTGTAGCACCAACAGTAGTATATTCTGCATCTGCACTGCACCAACCGTCAGTATGCGGAATTTCAATAGCCCCTTCGTACCAGTCGTAATCAACAAAACCGATTGAAAAAGTTCCTCTGTTTATTGCATCATTGTTATCAACTGAGATATAATACCAGTTGCCAACAGTAAGTCCGGTGGCATTAAGCTTGGTCAGATTGAAATTGGGCCAGCTGTAAGTGCCACATGCAACTTCAGTTGTGCCGTCAGATTCCCATAATGCAACATTAAATCTTGAGGCTGTTCCATAAGCCCCACCTGATTCAACAATAAAGTCGGCATCAGTTGAAGTTGCCTGGAATCTGAACCATCTGTTAAACTGGACAGGGTCGGGCCAGCAAGAGCCTGCATTTCTGTCAGGTGTTGCTCCTACTGTTGTGTATTCTGCAAAGCCGGAGAACCATCCTGTTTGATGTGGAATTTCAACAGCTCCTTCATAATAGTCATAATCAACAGCCATATCCATACAGATAGTGAAAGTTCCACTGACAGATTCCCATTGATTATCAACAGAGATATAATACCATTGTCCATACGTTAGATTCATTGTTTGCAGAACAATACTATCATACGGGTCCTTAAATACACCACAAACCACTTCGGTAGTGCCGTCAGCTTCCCAGATAGCAGCATTTATTCTTCTGATGGTTCCATAAGTACCGTCAGTTTTAATTGTAACTTTTGCAATTGAAGCATTTGCCTGAAATTTAAACCAGACATTTCTTTCGGGAAGGTTGCTGTCCCAGCAGGAGCCGGCATTTAAATCTGCAGTAGCATCAACATTTGTATAAGCTGCATCGGCAGAACACCAATTGGATTGATGTGGAATTGTAATTGCATTTGCAAAATCATCATTCACAGGCTGTGCATAAGCATTCTGCATTCCTGTAAATATCAGGAATCCAGCCATTAATAATAAAGTAAAATGTTTCATAGTTAAATGGTTTTTAATTTTTGTAAAAATTTTAGTTGCAAAACTAATAAAAAATTTAGAAAACCCAAGAATTTTGATCGTTAAGCTGCTTTTTGATAGAAAATATTCCGGTGCATTATTTTAAATTTATTTAATATTAAAAATCTGAATTTGAAATTATTGTATATAAAAGATTTTTTATCTACTTTTGCAGTCCCTTATAAAGTATCAATTTTAACACTATGAAGAAAGCAAAGGTTTTATTCGTTTCTCAGGAGATTACACCTTATCTGCCGGAAAGCCATATGGGATTAGTCAGCCGCCACCTGCCACAGGGTACTCAGGAGAAAAAACGAGAGATCAGGACGTTTATGCCCCGGTTTGGAAATATTAACGAAAGAAGGAATCAGTTGCATGAAGTGATAAGATTATCAGGTATGAATCTTATTATTGACGATAATGACCATCCTCTTATTATTAAAGTAGCTTCAATTCAACAAGCGAGAATGCAGATATACTTCATTGATAATGAAGATTTCTTTCAAAGAAAATTTACGCTGACCGATAAAAACGGAAAGTTTTTCCCCGATAATGATGAAAGAGCAATTTTCTTTTCAAGAGGTGTTCTGGAGACGGTAAAAAAATTA
>JAOZOC010000677.1 GCA_029933495.1 Bacteroidales bacterium | reverse complement strand
AATCTGCTAAAAGCATTTGCAGGTGAAAGTCAGGCTCGAATGCGTTATGACTATTTTGCAAAACAGGCTAAAAAAGAGGGTCTTGAACAGATTTCAGGGATTTTTGCCGAAACTGCAGCGAATGAAAAAGAACACGCAAAACGCTTTTTTAAATTTTTAGAAGGCGGAATGGTTGAAATTACTGCATCATATCCAGCCGGAACAATTAGTACAACACTTGAAAACCTCAAGGCATCAGCTGATGGTGAGAATGAAGAATGGACAGAACTATATCCTGAATTTGCAGATGTAGCCGAAGAAGAAGGATTTAAGGAGGTTGCCGTAGCTTTCAGAATGATTGCCAAAGTTGAAAAAGCACACGAGGAGAGATACCGCAAGTTATATCAAAATCTTGAAGAGGGAAAAGTCTTTCAGAAAGGTGATAAGATAGTCTGGAAATGCCGTAACTGCGGCTATCTGCACGAAGGAATAAAAGCTCCGGAAAAATGCCCTGCTTGTCTGCATCCTCAGTCATATTTTGAGGTAAAAGCTTACAATTATTAGAATTTAATTGAGTTATTAAACTGTTGTCATTTTGAGCGTAGTCGAAAAATGTATTCTTAGAATAGAAAAGGTTTCGACTACGCTCACCGTGGCTTTATGGGCTTAAAAAAATTCCGGAACTTTATTCTTGTATATTTGCATTTCAAAGCAGGATAAAATGGAACTATCAATAAAAAGCATATTCTCAATTTTCCTCTTCACAACAATAGCATTTGGTTTTCAAAAATCAGAATCGGCTGTCATTTTCAACAAAGAGTTTTCCCCATATTATATTGACTCAACCATTATTATTAATGAAAATGACACTCTGATAATTGAAAAGGGTACTATTATGTATCTTGACACAAACGTTAATATTATGGTTTATGGCTGGATGTTCATTAACGGCACTGTTGACGAGCCGGTACAAATATTACCTGTTATTGATACAACAGGCTGGGGAATTATTGAAATTGATCATCCGGGAGCAAACTGTGAGTTTAAAAATGCCACAATAGTTGATGGAAGAATAACAACTAGAGATGTTAATTTGAAATACCGGAATATTACTTTCATCACACGACAAAATTTACCACTTTACACAAATGTAACACGAGTAATAAGAGGAAGTGCCGACATAAAATATTGCTCCATTACTGGAGTCAACAAAGGTGAAGGATTCTGGTGCGGAGATATGAAGAATGCTATTATCAGTAATTGTTATTTTGAAAATATTCCAGATGCAATTGAATTTACCTATGTAAGATACAGCACAATAAGGAACAATCAATTTACAAATATACCCGATGATGCAATTGACCTAAACAACTGTAATGATATTTTAATTGACAGCAATTTCTTTAAGCACATTAACGACAGGGGGATGGAAATTGGAAGTGAGACTTACGGGAGTTCAGAAAATATTTCTATCAGGCGAAATATTGTAACTTATTGTAATGAGGGAATCGTTTTTAAAGAAGGTTCTTTTGGAGAAGTTACAAACAACACTTTGTATTATAACAATATCGGGATTAGCAGCATAGAGTTAGTGCCGGGTACAGGAGGAAGTACGGTTAATGTTCAGAACACAATTTTTTCGAATTCACAAATTCAGGATATCAACATAGACAATCTGTCTTCAATCATAATTTCATACTCACTTACAGATAATGCAACTCCTTTGCCCGGAACCCAAAACATAATCAATTTGCCGGACTTTACAGGTCCTGAAAACGATAATTTTAGCCTAAAAGAAAATTCGCCCTGCGTTGACAAAGGAAACCCTCTAAGCCCGTATGACCCTGATAATACCAGGGTTGATCTCGGGGCATTGTATTTTGACCAGGGTTCAGCAGGTTATGATTCTCTGAATACAGATATCAGCTCTTTTAAAATATGGCCAAATCCATTTAGCAACATTCTGGCAATTACCGCTAACATTGATAGACCCACACATATAAATATTGACATTTACGACCTGTTTGGCCGTCATATTGTATCACTATACGATCAGGATGTGACTGAACGTCCAAGCTTTCCGGTTTTCAGGACAGACATCTATCCTGCCATTAAAAACGGAACCTATTTATTTGTTGTTACTTTTGATGGAGAGTCTAAAGTGTT
>JAOZOC010000676.1 GCA_029933495.1 Bacteroidales bacterium | reverse complement strand
CCAAATGTAGAAATAGCACCGGCAGCAACACCAATTATTATTGCTTCGGTTGGAGTGGCTGTATTACAAACAGAGCCAATGGCAACACCACCGGCAAGAGAAGCATTAGCTATATCTGCTGCATCAATTTTACCTCTTAGTCTTATTGATGCAAAAACAGTGGCTATAGTAGCTCCGCTCAATGCAAGAATAACATTTATGCCTGTCATCACTACTTCTTCAGGAAGCACTAATGCAGCACAGAAGCTTGGCCAAAATACCCAAAGAATCATACTTCCGAGAAGTGAAAAACGGTCACTGACGCTATCGGTTTCAATGGATGCACTGTACTCGTTTTTTGTAGTCATTGAAATTGCAACACCCAGTCCGAATATTGCTCCAAAAGCATGAATTACAATGGAACCCCCTGTGTCAACAAATAAACCTTTAGAAACCAGCCCAAGGCCTCCGTCAAGCATTATCCATTCATTGAACATATAAAATGGAATAAAAAGTATTCCGAGAAGCATATATTGCTGTATCTTCAGCCTTCCCAAAACAGCACCTGCTGTAATTAAAAGACTTGCTGCACCAAACTCCGCAAGGATCAGCTTATCAATTTCACTGCCTTTGTCACCAAAAATCCCAAGGTCACTAATAAAATAGTACATTGGTATTGAAATGCTGACAAGCAGGAAAGTTGCAGTAAGAGCTGAACGTCCGTACTTGCGGACAAACACCATCAGAAATCCGAAACCAAGCAGCAACATCGCCATTACGTGAATGGCGCGGTAATACTTCTGAACATCGGTTAAGTTGGCGATTACATCACCAGTAACTCCTTGAGCACTCACATCAGTTGAAAATGCCAGTATGAACATCATCAAAAGAGTTGCAAGATAAAATGTCAATTTTTTCATTTATTCGATTTTAATATGTTTGTAAATTACTTTTAAAAATATCCGGTGCCAAATGTAGAATATTATCTAATAATAACAATTCTAAATAAGATTAGATAGTAATGCTGATATTTAGTGCATTTCAGCCCTGCTTATAGCCTGAATTTCAGAGATAAAGATATTGCTACTTGAAATATTTTTAACTATTTCTATTTTTGCCAAAACCAAATAGTTGTCTTAACTGTTATCTTATTACTTTTGTCAATGATTATTTAATGAACTAATTATGCTGGAATTGGAAACTAAAGTATTATCTGTAAATATATCGGAAAAGAAAGGTACTGTTAAAAAGCCTGTAAAACATATTGAACTTTATGAACTTGGAGTAAAGGATGATGCCCATTCAGGAAAGTGGCGGAGACAGGTAAGCCTGCTGGCAAAAGAGAGTATTGAGAAGTCGTCAGAAGCTATCGGGCGGGAAATAAAATTCGGTGAGTTTGCCGAAAATATCACCACTGAGGGAATTGTCCTCTACAAGACAAAACCCGGCGACCGGTTGATAATTGGTGAAACCGAACTTGAAATAACCCAAATAGGGAAAAAATGTCATACAGGATGCGAAATATTTAGTCTGGTTGGCAATTGCGTAATGCCAACAGAAGGAATTTTTGCCCGTGTAATAAAGCAGGGAATTATCAAACCCAGCGATAAAATTGTTTATTTAAAAACTGGAATGATAGAGACGCACGGCCGTGCGCCTCAACGTACCACAGACCGTGCGTCTCAACACACCACAGACCGTGCGTCTCAACATACCACAGACCGTACGCCCCAGCAATCCGGTAATCATTAAAAAATAATTACAATCAAATGAAAAAATACAAAATAGTTTCCGTGAATCTTGCGGATAAACGTGGTAGAAAATATCCTGCGGATAAAATCATTTTTACAAACGATGGTGTTGCAGGAGATGTACATGCAGGAACCGTTCGCCCTGTCAGTCTACTGGGACTTGGGCATGTTGATCATTTTAGGAATTTGACAGGAAGCCGTGAATTCGAATATGGTGAGTTTGCTGAAAACATCTCAGTTGAAGGAATGGATGAAATTGATCCCAAAATCTTCGATAGATTTGTCAGTGGAGATGTGGAGCTGGAAGTGACGGCAGCCGGCAAACCTTTCCACGATAAATTCCGCGAACCCGGGAATTATGTTATGCCAAAAGTAGGGATATTCTGCCGTGTTGCGAATGCCGGAAAACTAAAAG
>JAOZOC010000675.1 GCA_029933495.1 Bacteroidales bacterium | reverse complement strand
GGCCACCTTTTTCGGCAGCTCCGGGTCCAAGGTCTATTATGCGATGGGCATTTTTTATAAAATCCTCATTATGTTCTATTGTAATAATTGTATTTCCCCTGTTTAATAACTCTGCAAAAAGGTCAAGCAAAATCTGAATATCATGAAAATGCAAGCCTGTTGTGGGTTCATCAAAGATAAAAAGATTATTCCCACTTGTTGATTTGATAATCTCGGAAGCAAGCCTGATGCGCTGTGCCTCTCCTCCGGAAAGGGTGTTTGAGGATTGTCCGAGTTTGACATATCCCAGCCCAATGGAGATCAGAACCTTTAAATAGTGCTGTATCTTTTTGTTTCCGTCAAAAAAACCAAAAGCCTGTCTGATGGACATATCAAGGATATCAGAAATAGATTTTTCACGATATCGGACTTCAAGCACTTCAGCTTTAAATCTTTTGCCATTGCACGCATCACAGTTTGTTTCCACATTACCAAGAAAGTGCATACCGATCTCTAACTTTCCTGCACCTTCGCATTTTTCGCACCGCCCTCCAGCCACGTTATAAGAAAAAGTACTCCTGCTAAAATTTCTTTTTTTCGATTCATCTAATGAAGCAAACAGATTTCGAATCAGATCATGCAACTTAGTATATGTAGCTGGTGTGCTTCTCGCTGTTTTCCCGATTGGTGAGCGGTCAACTATAATCGTTTTATTAAAATTAAAATTCGAAAGTGCCGGCTCCCCTTTTGCATTCAGTTGTTTTTCATAGTTGCCATTGATAAGGGGAACCAGACTTTGGTTTATCAAACTTGATTTACCAGCTCCTGAAACACCGGTTACAACATTTAACCGATTATAGGCAAAGTCAACATTAAGCAATTTCAGATTATTAATTTCTGCATTTTTAAGAGAAAATAACTGATAATCAGAAGCCCCCTGAAAAGTCATCTTAACCTCTTTCTCTCCTTCGGGAAGATACTCCTTTGTAAGAGATTTATGTGATGATTGAAGAAATTCACTCAAAGGTCCGTTAAACAGCAGCTCTCCCCCATTCACACCTGCATCCGGGCCAATCTCCACAATCCAGTCTGCATTAAGAATAGTCTGTGCATCGTGCTCAACAACAATAACGGTATTGCCATTTGCAACCAGCTCTTTCATCACCCTGATGATATTGGCATTATTTGAAGGATGAACTCCAATGGAAGGCTCATCAAATACAAAAGTGATATTACGAAGCTTGGAAGTCAATTGTTTGGCCAGCCGGATGCGTTGCAGTTCACCACCTGAAAGCGTATCGGATTGCCTGTTGGATGAAAGATAGCCCAGACCAAGAAGTTTCAGCGTATCAATCCGTTTGTTTATCTCCTCCAATATTCCCTTAGCAACTATTTTCCCATTTCCCGAAAAGAGGTCAATATACAAAGTTTGCCTGAGCTCATTTAGTGACAAACGGTTGTAATCATCGATTGTTCTGCCTAGAACTTTCACAGAAAGTGCATTCGGAGAAAGGCGACTCCCTCCGCAGGCTGAACAAACCTGGGATTTTGCAAAACGAAGAATATTCGGATTCCGGTCGCGTTTTAGAATCTGGTTCATTACCGGCAAAATACCTTTGTAATATCCCTCTTCACGTGGTTTGGCAGTTATTCCCGACCATGTCATTCTTGATTCCAGTGTATGCTTTCCATAAGGAATTTTTATCCTGTCTGAACCGTTCAGTACCACATCCTGCTGTTCAATAGTCAGTTCATTCCACGGAATATCAACATCAAAACCGTGGGCTTTACAAACCTCATTCAGCGCATCAATGGTCACCTGCGAATAGATGATATAACCCTTTGGGTTTGTAATTTTAAAAGCGCGCTCACGAATTGTTCTTGACGGGTTTTCAATAAGAAGTTCAGAAGCTATCCGGTCCTCAACGCCAAGCCCGTTGCATTGCGGACAAGCTCCTGCCGGAGAGTTAAAAGAGAAAAGACTCCTGTTTATCTCAATTGTGGCGTCATCGCACTTACCTACCCTTGCAAAAAGAAGTCGTAGATAGTCATATATCTCCGAAAGCGTCCCAACCGTTGAGCGTGGATTGTTATTTCCGGAAGTCTGCGAAACAGCTATTGTAGGTGAAAGATTTCGAATTCGCTCAACGTTAGGTTTTTCGAGTTTAC
>JAOZOC010000674.1 GCA_029933495.1 Bacteroidales bacterium | reverse complement strand
TATAAAAACTATGACAATAATGGTATTGGGTATAAATCTCAAAAGGCAATTAATGGTTTTGTGTTCAATCCCGGGGATGAATTAAAATATACTGCATATACTTATATTGGAGAACTCTCAATAATAGATTCACCCACAGGTAACCAAACTTATGAATTTCAATATACCGGAATTCCTTGTCCTGTTGCACCAACTTTAACAGATATTGACGGTAATATTTACAATACCGTACAAATAGGTGAACAGTGCTGGATGAAAGAAAATCTAAAAACAACCACATACCGTAACGGGGTTCCCATACCCAATGTGGTTGACTCTTTGCAATGGGGCAGTATTACTTACGGGGCTTATGTATGGTACGATAATGATATATCGTGGAAAGAACCCTACGGAGGTTTGTACAATTGGTTTACAGGCATTGACACCAACGGACTTTGCCCTGAAGGTTGGCACATACCGTCGCACGACGAATGGCTTGCACTGACCGATTTTATCGGCGGCTGGATACCACCTTACGGAGATATGTTAAAATCGTGCAGGCAGGTTAACTCACCTTTGGGTGGAGATTGCCTTACTTCCGAACATCCGAGATGGGAGGCTTATGGCGATTTTTACGGTACTGACGACTTCGGTTTTTCAGGCCTTCCAGGAGGAAACCGCTACTTTGAAGATGGTCTATTTAATTTTATTGGTGAAGTCGGTTTTTATTGGTCAACTACGGAATTTCCATCAGTACAAAATGCTGCACAACTCACAGCTTTGTTATATAATTATGATCTTGTTGCTCACAGTTATCGCCATCATAATGAAGGGTTTTCAGTGCGTTGTCTAAAGGATTAGGGCGATAAAAAGTTATAAAAGTTAATAATCAATTTTTCAACAAGGTATAAATAATGAGGTATATTTCTGTATTCGATTTAAACGAAACCGAACTTGCTGAAATTGTAAATATTGCAGAAAACGGAAAAGGAAATGCAAAAACAAATGCCAGGGAACACTTGAATTTACTTACTGACCATTGTTGTGATTGTATTTGTGCAGATACAATGGGTTATAAAAACAGTGGCAATATTAATTATGATACGATTAACCATGTATTCGGGTCAAAGGTTAAGATTATGCCCAACCCTGCAAAGGATTATGAGGTGTTTGAACTTTCCACAACCAACTACAATAGTGTCATTTCGACTCTTGGGGAAGGCCATAGCGCAGGAAGGAGAAATCCCCCAGCTATGAAAGACCACCAAAGAATAAACGGCAGTCATAGTAGCAAGGGGATTCCTCACCCCACCGCAAAAAGCCAGCCCAAAGGATTCGGAATGACAGCCAATAATGGAATGACAGTGGTTGTTTTTAATGTTTTTGGGCAGAAGGTACACAGCGAAACACTCTATCAATATCAGTTGGAGAATCTTGTAAACATAAACAATTGGCAAAAGGGGATTTATTTTGCAGTTGTTTATAGCAATGGGTTGCCTGTTGGAAAGTGTAAATTTGTGGTGCAATAAGATAAGAAAACGGCAATATTCCTATCTTAGCACCACAGAATTAACAAATACCTTAATCCCTTAAGTGCCCCTTTACATCTCCTTAATAAGATTTGCCATTTCAATAGCGGCCATAGCTGCGTCAAAACCTTTGTTTCCCGATTTTGTTCCGGCACGCTCTATTGCCTGTTCAATATTTTCTGTAGTCAATACACCAAAAGTGACCGGAACTTCTGTTTGAAGCATTACATTTGCTATTCCCTTTGAGACTTCGCTGGATACATAATCGAAATGAGGTGTTGCACCACGGATAACTGCACCGAGACAAATAATTGCATCGTAATTTTCAGTTTTGGCCATCTTTTTTGCTATCAAAGGCATCTCAAATGAACCGGGTGACCAGGCTACATCAATATCGGATTCAACAACACCATGACGCTTCAGCGCATCCATAGCACCTCCGAGAAGCTTACTACTTATAAATTCGTTGAACCTGCCAACAATAATTCCAAATCTCAATTTTGTTCCGTCTAATTTTCCTTCAAATGTTTTCATCTTTTTATTATTTTATATTTCACTGATATTCTGTCTGTTTTTTTTGTCACGATTTTGGGCTTTCCTTCGACAAGCTCAGGACAAGCTATCCAAAATTTCGCCAAAACTATAT
>JAOZOC010000673.1 GCA_029933495.1 Bacteroidales bacterium | reverse complement strand
CTTCAAAATCCTGTGCATTCAGACTAAAAACAAATCCTGCAATAAAAACCGGAATTAAAATATGACGAAGAATTTTCATTTTTGTAAGTTTAACGGTTAAAAATCAATTATTATACGGTTATTATTGATTGTCAGGTCATTAATAACTGAGGTGACCTTGTTTGTACTTAATATCCTTGTTAGCTCTTTTGACCCTTCATTAACATTGTCGGAGACACTTTTTAAGTTTACCGTATCACTTTGTGATTCGAGAACTATTGATCTGACAACGGAAAGGAACAGCCCGTACCAAAGTCCGTTATTAAGTCTGACGGAGGAAAGACCGCTCCCAATCGTGTCACTCTTTTTGCCTGTTGAAAAGTATTTTAATGACTGACTTTCCAAAATGCTTTCATATTCCTGAAAACGGGACAGAATTGTTATGCCTTTGTTATAATTCCTGACTAAGTAGTTATGATATTCCGTATCATTTTTCTGATTATCCTTCTGCGAAAAAGCCGCTTCTAACCTTGAAAGATTTGTGTTTATATAATTGTCACTGCCTGTGAACTTACCATATACATTAACTTCCGCTTTTAACAATGAACGGTTTTCTGATTTTTTGTTCTTTGAACGGTTCCACGAAATCAGGACTACTGCTTCTCTATCAGGTAAAACAGTATCTTTTATGATTTGAAAATCATTACTATCCTGATACATTTCGGTCGTAATGTTATAGTACTCCCTGTATAATGAATGTTTGTTTTTGTTTTTATTACCGGACACAAAATAGTCGGCTATGCCTGTTATTTGAGCTGAGGACATTAGTGCGATCAGAGCTTTTGCTCTGAACACAGCAAGACTCATTGCAGTATCCCTTTCCATTTCCGGGTCGGACACGCCGATGCAATATAAAACAGAATCATTTGATTCGGGTATGTTAATAGCCCATTGTGGGATTTTAATTCTTTGAAAAACCAATTTTCTGTCCGGTACTGTATTGACGATATATTCATCGTCAAACTCCTTATCAAATACATTTTTGAACTTTTTATAAGAATATTCTATATCCCTTTCGTTTTGCGGCAAGACATTATTCGAAAGAAATGCTAATAACGAGATGGCAGCAAATACCCGAATATAATTATATGTTATTCTGTTTTTCATTATTTGAAGAAGGAGTGTTTTGTTAAAAAATGAGGAATGACCCTTTTCGCGTCATTCCGCATCTGTTAAAATGAATTATTGATTTTCCATTTTTTGCATTTCCTCTTCAAAGGTCTTTTTAAATTTTTCGTAGTCGTAATCTATTTTCAACTCTTTGTCGCTGGATATTTTATTGTAGATAGGGTTAAGCATACTGTCAATCGGGAGTTCAAAAGCAAGATACGTCCTGTATTTATTGTCGGTGGTTTTAACCACTTTTTCACAAACGGTTTTATAGCCGTTTATTTCTTGTTTAACAACTAACCTTGTAAGTTCCTCATATCTTTTCGACACATTTTCGTCCAGATTCAGTTGACGGCGATTGTAATAATTATCAATCACGGATTTAACGGTTACCTGTATTTTTGAGGCCAACTCTTCAAGCGTATTTGCACGGGCAACTTTTTTAGACATAACCATATCATTGCTCTCCCCTGAAAAGTTTGACCTGATATAATTTTCGTCCGACCTGTACTCTTCACCTGTGCAATACTGCTTGATCAAAACTTCCCCCTCTGATTTTCCGGTAGCATTTTTACTTGATTTGCAATTTGTCATCAGCATTGCAATTGCGATACCCATAACAAATAAAACAGATTTTTTTAACATTTCACGTTTCATAATTATAAATTTTTAATGATTTAAATAATAACTAACTTGAATTTCAATATTATTGTTGATTTTAAATTTGTCTGTTAGTACTCCTTTTCAAAAAAGTGTGACAGTTTTAAAAATATTTTTTTCAGAGTAGTTTAAAAAAGATTCTGTTGTAGTTAATAGAATTTTATATAAAATCTAAAATTCTTCAATATTGATGCAAATATATACAAAATAATTAAAGCACAACTTCGACGAATGGGATTTGGGATTAAACCTGAATAAGTTTCAGAATTGTCTCTTTTTACGGCCCCCTTCAGGCATATGCGTCAACTTAAGCAAAGAGCAGAGTTCTTTCCTGTTCAAAGTTAAG
>JAOZOC010000672.1:248-2156 GCA_029933495.1 Bacteroidales bacterium | reverse complement strand
ATTATCGTTCGCAATCCTCTAAATGGTAAGGGATTCTCATTTTGGGAAAGTAGTTTTTATACGGGAAAAGTGCGGTTGCCCGAAAACGGGCAATCGCCCGTTTTCGGGCTGGGCTTTTTTTGACTCACAAATTCTGGTGTTAAGTCAACCTCAAAGTGATATACTTAGATTGCTTCTTCCTCGTATCTCGTCATCGCAATGACGTCACTGCGAGGAGGTATGACGAAGCAGTCTATCAGTGAGAAGATACATGACTTGACACTTGAATTGACTTGCAACACCCAAAATTATGAAAATATATCATATTATCAAATAGTTACATGGGTGTTATAAAAATGTAATTTAGGCAGGCGAAGTCGAAACATGATTGATAAAAGAATAATAATCTGCAACCCTTATACATTATACTTCTCTATTTTTCTGTCGAGGGCTTGTCGCGAGATATTTAGAAATCTTGCTGCTTCAGTTTTATTATGCTTTGTTTTTTCAAGAACCTTTATGATATGATTTTTCTCGATTACAGCGAGGTCTAAAACTTCACTGTTATTATCATATTCCTGGGTTTTATTATCCCAAAGAAAAGCAAATGAGACGAAACAATCTTCTCCCAATACTTCGCTGTCGCTTAGTATTACAGCTCTTTCGATCATATTTTTCAGTTCGCGGACATTCCCTGGGAAGTTATAGCTTTTTATTTTTTTAAATACTCCCGAGTCAATCTTTGTAATGTTCTTCCCTGCCTTCTTCGAGACTTCTTTTATAAAATGCTCAACGAGAAGAGGTATATCTTCTATTCTCTCTCTGAGAGGGGGAATATCAATTGAAAAAATATTCAGACGATGATAAAGGTCGGCCCTGAACAGCTTTTCTTTAACCATACTTTTAAGGTTATGATTTGTGGCGGCAATGATTCTGACATCCACATTCTGCTCTTTATGCGTTCCAAGCCGGGATATCTTTTTCTCTTCAATCACTCTTAAAAATTTGCTTTGAAGACTATTTTTTAAATCTCCTATTTCATCAAGAAAAAGAGTTCCGTTATGTGCAGCTTCAAACAGTCCGGACTGGTCGTCCTTAGCATCGGTAAAAGAGCCTTTTTTATGTCCGAAAAATTCATTTTCAAAAAGCTCTTCAGGTATTGAAGAGCAGTTGACAGCAACAAATCTGTTTTTCTTTCTGTGGCTAAGTTTGTGTATTGCCTTTGCAACCAATTCTTTGCCGGTTCCACTCTCGCCGGTTATCAGGACAGTTGCATCGTCCGATTTGGCTACTTTAGATATTTGCTCAATAATATCTTCTATTACACTGCTTTTTCCGACTATCTGTATTTCCTTTCCATTTGAACTATTATTGTTTTTAATTTCCTGGCTGACAGTAAGGTATCTGGAAACCCGGTTTATAGCTTTTTCAATTTCAGATAATTTAAAAGGTTTGTTGAAAAAATCTGACGCACCAAGGCGCAGGGCTTTGACAGCATCATTCATTTCACCGAAACCGGTCATCATTATTGTCTCTGTATCGGGATATTTTTGCTTTATTTTTTGCAAAACAGACAGTCCGTCCATTTCGGGAAGTCTGATGTCGAGAATAGCAATATCAATCCTGTTTTGATTCATAATTTTAAAAGCATCTGAAGGCAGACCCGAAGTAAAAATTTTATAAAATCTATCCTCAAGAAACTCTTTCAGTTCGTTCCTGAAACCCTCTTCATCATCAAGTATCAAAATAGTTTGTTTTTTCATTTATCAGATTCATTTTTTAATAAAAAATACTTTTTCAATATTTTGGTAATTCAACTGTAAAGCGTGCAAATTTATTTACCTCACTCTCAACATATATATCCCCCTTCATATCTTTTATAATCCCAAAGACTATTGACAAACCGAGGCCTGTGCCAACTCCTTCCGG
>JAOZOC010000672.1:0-238 GCA_029933495.1 Bacteroidales bacterium | reverse complement strand
TTGTCAATATTCTCCTTTGTTATTCCCATACCGTTATCTTCAATAGTAAGTACGACTTTGTTTTTTTTATTAAACGATTTAATTAAAATCCGTTTTTTATAATTTACTTCAATTAGCTCAGCTTCCTTTTCATCAACTGAGTGTTTTGCATTTGACAACAAATTTAAGATTACCTGTTCAAAAGCGTTAGTGTCACCAATAGCAAATTCTGTTTTATCATTAAGATGTAGTTGTATGT
>JAOZOC010000671.1 GCA_029933495.1 Bacteroidales bacterium | reverse complement strand
TTAATTTCTTCATTAGAATTACATTTTTGTTGCAGTTCACCCTGAGATTCAATCGCCTTAACAGCCGAAGCTGAGAAAGCGTGAGCTTTAACTTCCAATTTAACAGTTAATTCACCCCTGCCAAGAATTTTCACGAGGTCTTTCTTACTGGCAAGTCCGTGCTCAATAAGTGTATCAACATCTATAGAAGTAAGCTTATTCTCATCTGCAAGTTTCTGTAAAGTGTCAATATTTATACCACGGAATTCTTTTCTGTTTATATTTTTAAAACCGAATTTTGGAACTCTGCGGAACAATGGCATTTGTCCACCTTCAAAACCCTTTTTCTTGCTGTAGCCTGATCTCGACTTAGCACCTTTATGGCCTCTTGTTGCAGTTCCACCTGCTCCAGACCCCTGTCCTCTGGCTATTCTCTTACGATTTTTCGTTGAGCCCTCTGCCGGTTTAAGATTACTTAAATCCATCTTTTAAATATTTATAGATTCTTATTTAACTTCTTCAATTATCAATAAATGCTTTACTTTATCTATCATACCCAGAACCTGAGGAGAAGCATCAACTTCTTTTGTCTGGTTCATTTTCCTCAGACCAAGAGCATCAAGTGTTCTCTTCTGGCGAATAGGACGTCCTATTCCGCTTTTTACCTGCTTTATCCTTATTTTTTTCATTTATCCTAGGATTTTATCCATTAAAAACTTTGTTCAAATCTACTCCTCTGAGTTGAGCAATCGTATAAGGATCTCTCAGTTGTATAAGTGCATTAATTGTTGCTTTAACAACACTATGCGGGTTTGAGGAGCCTTTCGACTTCGCAAGCACATCTTTAACACCAACACTCTCAAGAACTGCACGCATAGCACCACCTGCTATAACACCTGTTCCTGGAGCAGCTGGTTTTAGAAAAACCTTAGCACCACTGTACTTACCATCCTGCTCGTGAGGTAATGTACCGTGGAGAATAGGAACTTTTATCAGGTTTTTCTTTGCATCGTCAATACCTTTGGCTATGGCTGAAGTTACCTCCTGGGCTTTCCCCAATCCAAAGCCAACAACACCCTGCTCATTTCCAACTACCACAACGGCAGAAAAACTAAATGTACGTCCACCCTTTGTAACTTTTGTTACTCTCTGAATGCTAACAAGCCTATCGATAAATTCGATATCGCTTGATTTAACTCTTTTTATGTTTACGTTCGGCATAATAAATTAAAATTTAAGTCCTGCTTCTCTGGCTGCTTCAGCTAAAGCCTTCACTCTGCCATGATATAAATAACCGTTTCTGTCGAATATTACATTTTCTATTCCTGCTTCTTTGGCTTTCTCAGCAATTGCTTTGCCAACAGCTTTTGAATTCTCGATCTTAGACATTTTTTCACCATCTATTGCTGAAAATGCACTAGCAAGTGTAGTACCTGCCTGATCGTCGATAAGCTGAACATATATCCGCTTATTACTTCTGAAAACAGACATCCTAGGTCTATCAGCAGTACCTGATATAACCTTGCGAATCCTCATTTTGATTCTGCTGCGTCTGTATTGTTTTCTGTTTTTTATTGCCATTGTAATCAAATATTTATCAGTTTATTATTTCTCTGCAGCAGCTTTACCAGCTTTCTTCCTGATCTCTTCACCTTTATAACGAATACCTTTTCCTTTATATGGCTCAGGCTTTCTGAGTGACCTAATCTTTGCTGCGACCTGTCCGATCAATTGCTTGTCTATTGATTTAAGAGTTATTGTTGGACTTTTACCTCTTTCTGAAAGCGTTTCGGCTTTAACTTCCGGAGGCAACTCAAAAACAATGTTATGAGAAAATCCCAGCGAAAACTCAAGCATTTGTCCTTTTGCTTCAGCTTTATAACCCACACCAACCAATTCCTGAACAATTGTATATCCTTCGCTAACTCCTACGACCATATTTGCAATAAGAGCCCTGTAGAGGCCATGCTTGGCTTTATGATCTTTTTGTTCTGTGGCTCTGTCTAAAACAACAACTCCTTCCTCAATCTTAATTGAAATATCAGGATCAACCTGCTGTTGAAGTTCGCCTAACTTTCCCTTAACAGTGACAAGATTATCGTCAGAGACTTTAATTTCCACACCATCGGGAATGCTTATCGGTAAATTTCCTATTCTTGACATATTATAAAATATTC
>JAOZOC010000670.1 GCA_029933495.1 Bacteroidales bacterium | reverse complement strand
GGGGATGAAGTTAATGAGCCTGAAGGGATTTATGAAATGTCGTATAACTATATCAGACTGCATGAAATAGTTAATTTTCAGATCAGGGGGAGCTTTTATGCCGGAATCGGATACCACCTGGATGCCTATAGTAAAATAGTAGATGAATCGCTTAATCCTGACACCGGTTCATTGCAATTAACACCACATTATCTGTACAGCAGGAAATATGGATTTGATCCTGATAAGTACTCTCTTTCAGGATTTAGCCTGAATTTTGTTTATGATTCACGCGATAATATGATTAATCCTTATAAAGGCATTTTTGCAAATATAAATTACAGATATAGCCCGGTTTTCCTCGGTAGCGATCAGAATTCATCTTCTTTGTGGCTTGAGTTCAGGACTTATGTTCCACTTTCAAAAAAGACGCCGCGTCATTTAATAGCTTTCTGGACCTATGGCAACTTCAGGGTGACGGGTCATCAGCCTTATCTTACATTGATGGCACTGGGGCAAGATCAGAAGGAAAGATCGGGAAGAGGTTATGCTGCCGGAAGATATCGTGGTGAGAACATCGTATATGGTGAAGTGGAATACAGGTTCCCAATATCACAATGCTCAAAAATTCTCGGGGGTGTACTTTTTGTTAATGCAACGACAGCTTCAAACAGATGTGATGACGTACCTTTGTTTGCTTATATCAGGCCTGGAGTGGGTTTTGGATTTCGCTTTATGATAAATAAATATTTTAGAACCAATATCACTTTTGATATTGGATTTGGGATGAAGTCAAAAGGATTTTATTTTTCAGGTACGGAGACTTTCTGATCTATGCCGAAAGAAATCAGATTTGCAAAAATCTAAATATCTTTCTTTCGAGCTCCGACTTTGTCGAGAGTCCTCGTTTATCGGGACATAACTGTTTCTAAGAAGCTTTGCTGTTGCAGAGCTGTCAAGAAACAGTATATTCACTATCTTTGCCCGGATATTATGGTTACGTTTGTATATTTAAGTTTTAACACATGAAAAAGTCTGTTTTTATTATTGCAATTGTTGTTTTATCAAATATCCTTCAGGCACAGGATGATATTAAAAACCTCATTCCCGGTAAGGATGATATCTGGAGCTGGACAATTAAAAAACCGGCAGAAACTTATTCGACAGGGAATCTGTATTCGTTTATCCCCAATGAAACAGACCTGTTTATGGAATATGGTTTTGAGGAAGCTGCAACCTGCACTTTTCGCAATTATATGGCAAATACCGTCAGAATAGATATTTTTAAAATGACCTCCGGTAAAGCTGCATTCGGGATATATAGTTTCAAAGTATTACAGAAAAAAAAGGATGCTGCAGTTGGTGATGAAAGTGCTTTGTATGACTACTATGTTGATGTCTGGAAAGGAAATTACTATTTTCGTGTAAATGCAAACAACAAACATTTCGGAATGATTGATACGCTCCTGCTTTTTGCCGGATTTGTTGATAATAAAATTCCGGCAACCGGGAAAAAACCTGCACTGGCATCCCTGATGAAAGACACCCTGAAATACAACAATGTGAAATATTTAAAAGGCATAGTTGCTCTTGACCAGATATATCAATTCGGGCATGGAAGTATAGTCGGATTTAACGAAGGTGTTGCAGGGAAGAAGGGCAGAGCCACACTCTTTATAATTGGTTACAAGGATTTTCGAACGGCCAGAGAGTGGATTGCTGCTGCAAAAGGAAAATTTAAACATTATGATGACCTTTATAGCAATTTTAAATTAACAGAAAAAGGATGGTCAATTAATGATAAAACCGGAACACCTGTCTCTTTTATGCCTTATGACAGATTTCTTCTTATTGTTAAAGGCAAGGAGTGGAAAGAGGCGGTTAAAGATTTTGAGAAAATTAAAATGATACTCGAAAATTAGCAGAGCTATCTGTTCTTTTCAATAATATTTTTCAAAGGCCTGAACTCCGTACGTATGGTTTCCCATTTTTCGGGATATTTTTCCAAAAGAGTAGTAATCATACTTTTGTGGTTATACAGCGAATCGGAAATGGCGGGGGCACTAATTGGGACAGGGCAGGAGTGGCCAACATTAGTTCCTGTCAGCTTAAGATTTTGCTTTCGGGCTACAAGAGCAGCTTGTTCCAGCTTATTAAGCAAAGAGATTGTTTTTGTGT
>JAOZOC010000669.1 GCA_029933495.1 Bacteroidales bacterium | reverse complement strand
ATTGCATTGCTTTCAGAGGTAGCTGACAAATATTTACGAGATCAAACACGTCTTGGAATACCGGCAATTCAGATAGCGGAATGTCTTCACGGTCAGTTGGCTTTTGGGGCCACTATTTTCCCGCAAGCAATAGCCCAGGGAAGCACCTGGAACCCTGACCTGATTAAAAGGATGGCTGAGACTATTGCTTACGAAGCAAGCCTTTCGGGAGTTGATCAGGCACTTTCACCCCTGTTCGACCTTGCCAGAGATCCGCGTTACGGAAGAGTGGAAGAGTGTTACGGCGAAGATCCATACCTAGTTGCTGAAATGGGAAAAGCTTTTGTTACCGGAATGCAGGGTGATCCCCAAATAACGAAAGATCAAATTCCTGATAACAGATTAATGTGTACCGCTAAACACTTTGTGGCTTACAGCACACCAATTGCTGGTATAAACCTTGCACCAGTAAATACCGGTCCGCGAGACTTACGTAGTTTGTACCTTTATCCATTTAGAAAAGCTGTGGAAGAAGCAAATATTTATTCAATAATGCCTTCTTACAACGAGGTTAACGGAATACCAATGCACGCCAATAAATACCTTCTCCGTAATGTTTTACAGGATGAGTTTAATTTCGAAGGTTATGTCTTTTCGGATTATGGTGCTATCTGGATGTTGCAATATTTCCATAAAATAACTACCGATAAATCCGAAACTGCAATCAGGTCTTTAGAGGCCGGTGTACATCTCGAAGCCCCGTCAAATTTTGCATATTCCGAACTTTTTAATCTGGTAAAGGATGGGAAAATTGATACAATGCTCATTGAAGAATCCATAAGAAGGATTCTGAGTGTGAAATTCAAAGCCGGTTTATTTGATAACCCATACGTTGCACCAACAGCTGTGTCAGAGCTTATTCACACCAAAGGAGCAATAGAACTGGCACGCGAAATAGCAGAAGAATCAATTGTACTGTTAAAGAATGATAATAGCTTATTACCGCTTGATATAGATAAGATCAATTCAATTGCTGTCATTGGTCCAAATGCTGACCAGGTTCAGTATGGAGATTACAGTTGCACAAAAGATAATGCATCCGGCATTACTGTCCTGGAAGGGATAAAAAATTTTGTTGGAGATGACGCCAAAGTGAATTATGCAAAGGGATGTGAAATCACAAAACAAGATACGAGTGGTTTTAAGGAAGCTGTTGGCATAGCAGAAAGTAGTGACATTGTTGTTTTGGTTGTTGGTGGAACAAGTATGACATTATCCGGAATTGGCTGGGGAGAGGAGAGGCAGGGTGATTATGCAACCTGTGGGGAAGGATTTGACAGAACCGGACTAAATCCTCCGGGACTTCAGCCGGAACTGATTCGCAGGATATATGAGACAGGGAAACCGGTAGTTCTTATTCTGATTCATGGACGTGCTTACTCAATAAAGTGGGAAAAAGAACACATTCCTGCCATTCTGGATGCATGGTATCCTGGTGAAGAGGGAGGTAATGCCATAGCCGGAATATTATTTGGGGAGGTATCGCCATCCGGGAAGCTTCCGGTTACTATCCCGCAGGATGTCGGTCAGGTGCCGGTTTTCTATAACCATAAGCCATCTGGCAGAGGATTCTATCATAATCCGGGTACCAAAGAAAAGCCGGGTAGAGATTATGTCTTCTCCTCAACGGAACCTCTTTTCTGCTTTGGTTACGGATTAAGTTATACTCAGTTTGAGTATTCTGATTTAAAGATTGAAAACGAAAAGTTAGCTCCAAACGATTCCATCTTGCTCTCCTTAAAAGTTAAAAACACAGGCGAGATTTTGGGCAAAGAAGTTTTTCAATTATATATCAATGATGAAGTAAGTTCAGTAACAACTCCTGTTAAAGTACTTAAAGGATTTAAAAAGATTGAGTTAAAACCCGGAGAATCAAGGCTTGTTAACTTTATCATACCCTGTTACGAATTAGGATTATGGAATGTTAATATGAACTATGTCATAGAACCCGGAGAATTTGAAATAATGGCCGGCAGCTCTTCTGAAGATATCCGGCTGAAAGGTTCAATACAAATTCTTTAAATACTAATTGTGTATCCTTTCAATATTAGAAATGGTTATAAAACCTGCACCTTTCGTGTAACAACACCGCTGTCAGTCTTAACAACAACAAAATAGAT
>JAOZOC010000668.1 GCA_029933495.1 Bacteroidales bacterium | reverse complement strand
ATTAAAAGCATTGTGATCGCCATTTTTCTTATAATCATACATTCGCCATTTCCAAACTCCTTCGCCATTTATTATTCCAATCTTTTTGTATGGCGTTTGATTGAAAAGTACAAGTGGGTGATTAGTCTCTACAATTCCTATCCTCTGTTCAAACAAAACATTTACTGATGGGCTGACTTCATAGTTCCCATAAGGACTGAGCAGCGGAGGGAAATCCTGAACAGCCCTTAAGACTTTATCAGAAAGAGAAAAAAGTGTAAACTCAGGATTCATAACAGGCAAAGCATCATTATAAATAATCCGTGTACCGTCAATAGAGAATCCTGTTTTTAGCTTATTGAACATAGAGATACCCGATTGTGAACCCAGGATAAACAGAACCGGAATATTCTGTGCCTGTATCCTTTTCAAAATACCATCAGAGGGATGTGCTAAAGATGGCAACTGATGCAGAATTACCAAATTGTATCCTTCCACGGATTTATCAAATTTATCAATGATAAAATCCTCCACTTCATAATTCTTGTTGCTTGTTATTGCCTGTTTCAAAGCAGAGATGTCGGGATGAGGTGAATTTGCAAGTATCAATATTTTCTGTCGCCCTTCAAGTATATCAATAAAAATATCAAGGGTGTTATTAGCAAGACTCAATTCCCTGTCAACAGGTAAAACCCTGACTTTGTAATGCTGCATTCCAATATTACCGGCTTTTAACTTTAACTTAACAGTCACAAAATCATTATCTGATTTAAAACTAATATTTTCAGAAAAGACAACCTCTTTGCCCTTTGTTACAATGACTTTGGATGAATGCCCTTTGCACTTTTTAGCGTTCACAATTACCTCAACCGGAAAAAAGTTTCCCTGATAAGCAATCCGGTTGTAATTTACTTTATTAAGAATAATATCTTTATGAACAATTGTATCGCCCATAGCAATGGTATAGACCGGAAAACCAATTCCCGATGATGCATACAACGGATTTGTACCCTTATTATAAATACCGTCAGAAGCAATTATCATTGCTCCCACATTACGATTCGTAAAACGTGTGCTTATTTCATCAAACAGAGAGGAAAAATCAGTCTGTTTTTCACCAAAATCCAGGGCAAGCCCCTGTTTAACCTCATCTCCAAAAGTATATTCCTTAACGTTAAATTTCTCACGCAATTTATCAGCTGCTGCTGCAATCTCCTTTGGAAACTCATTCCTGTAATACGACGAGTCGTTGCCTGTTATTATGGATTGGGAATTATCCGCAGCAATAATTATCACAGGTTTTTCAGAAGTGCGCGAAACCTTTTTTATCATAGGGTTTAGCAAAAGAAATGCGATTAGAGTGACTGCCACAGCACGCAATGTTGCCATAACCCATTTAAGTGCCAGACTAAATTCATTTTTACTCTCTTTGTAATAATGCGCAGAAGCATAGGCTATTCCAAGCGCAATACAAAGAATCACAAACCAAAGCGAATATTCCGTAACTATATTAATTCCCAATTTTATTCTAATTAATTAATCAGACAAAAGTAACCATTTCGGTTAATTTGAGGGTAAATGTTTTTTTCTTACTTTCGTAGCAAAATTTCAAAGCTTGTTATACGTATGACAATATCAGACAGGAAATCAAAGTTGTTTTTTTTGAATACGGTTTTAATACTTTCTCTTATGCAACTCTCATCATGCTATGTAGGCCGGTTCTTTTGGTGGAATTTTGCCGACCTGAACGACTCAAAGAAGTTTCCTGCCCTTGATATTAAAAAGGGGGATTACACATTCTATTTTAATAGCCTCCCGGATAACAAAACCTTTCAAATACCGGATAAATTCAACCCTGATAATAAATTCAATGACTTTGATGAATTCCTGAAAAAGAAAAAGACGGTCTCTTTTATCGTGATAAAAAATGATACTGTCCTTTATGAGAATTATTTTGCCGGATATTGCGATTCATCTGTGATAACTACTTTTTCAGCCTCCAAATCGGTTGTTTCGGCACTTGTAGGTATTGCTCTAGAGGAGGGATATATTTACAGCACCAACGAACCGGTTACAAAATATATTCCCGAACTTGTGAACCCCGGTTTTGACAAAATAACAATTGAAAACCTTCTGAATATGCGATCCGGAATAAAATTTACCGAAAGCTATTCAAGTCCT